>NZ_JBMVJB010000003.1:0-117827 GCF_049893425.1 Streptococcus sp. VTCC 12886
AAAACAACAGAAAAAGAGAACGGATTTCTCCGTTCTCTTGGTACAATTTTCTATTTCTCAAAACTCTAGACACTTACCAATGTAACAAAAAAAGAAAGCGTATTTATTCACTTTCCTTCAAAATCTGATTTTTTGTTTTTAGTCGACTATATACCCATTCTTTTACCAATCGATAAACAACTGCAAAGATCGGTGTGAAGAAGACCATACCTAACAGACCAAATAAATTACCACCTATCAATGCTGCTGTCAAAGTAAATACAGTAGGAAGTCCTACAGACTGCCCGACAACACGGGGGTAGATCACATTTCCTTCAATTAATTGTATAATTTGGAAGAGTACAATAGACCACAGAGCCAGCAATGGATTTTGAACAGCAACAAAGAGAGCACTGATTAGACATGCTGAAAATGGACCAATATAGGGCACAAAGGACAATACACCTGTTAAGATCCCAGCCATGCTTGCATAAGGGATTCCTGAAACAGAGTAACTTACAAATACCAAAACCCCGATGATACACGCTTCGACAATCTGGCTCATCAAGAATCGATCGTAGGTATCAATAATCACTGCTCCAATATAATTGACTACCTTGACAGCTTTTGTCGGTAGGATAGCTTGTAATAATTTTTGTGTCATAGATAGTAAGTGTTCCTTGCTACCCAAAATGGCTAAGGTAAAGAAGAAAGCCATGACTAACGTCATTGTATTTGAGAAAATCCCTGTCACATTTGAGACGAGTCCAGAAAGTATCGGCGTCACGAGACTGGATACAAAGGTCAAATTCTTCAATTGATCCAATAGACTCGTAACTTGTTCACCAATCTGACCAGATAGCAGGCCATAAGACTGTAAAAATGCTGTTAAAGCATTGATCGATTTTGGAACGGCTGTACTGCTAACGGAAACTAATTCCGATACAGTTGTTACAAGCGTTGGTAGAACAATAAGAACCAGTCCTGTGACGATTAAGATGAAGGCAATGAGTACACCCAAGATGGCAAGAGCTCGCTTGGATTTTTTTAAAAAAGAAACTTTTTCAATCAAGTCCTCTATTTTTTTCATTGGAACATTTAATATAAAGGCAAAAAGTCCACCAATAAGAAGTGAGTTCATGCTCCCAAGTACCGTTAAGATTCCGCTATAAACTGTTGACCAATTTAAAACTGTTAATAAGACCAGCCCAGCAAAAATGAGCAAAATCAACTGCTCTTTCAATTTCGAATTCATAGATTCATACTCCTTACAATCTATACCATTCTAACATAGGTAGAAACAAAAAGAAAGAGCTTTACACTCTCTCTTGTCTCTAATCTCTCATGGTATAGCCAACACCACGTACCGTCCGAATATAGGAAGCCTGTCCTGGAACATCTAATTTTCCACGAAGATAACGGATATAGACATCCACAACATTGGTTTCAGAGGCCGCTTCATACTTCCAGACCCGTTCAAGAAGCTGTTCTCGGCTAACTGGTTCCGGACTATTCATCAACGTCGCCAGCAAATCATATTCTCGCCGTGTCAAGTTGATTAACTCATCTCCCCGAGTGACCGTTCGGTTTTGAAAATCAACTTTTAAATCTCGATAGGCCGCATGCAAATGAACCTGTTTACAATTCGTTTCAATAAAATCTCTACCACGGAAAATATCGGAAATTTGTTCCACCAAGTCACTAATAACAAATGGCTTCACAACGTAAAATACCGCATACGTCAATATATCTTCCCCATGGTCAGCCACTTCTGTTGGTTCGACAACTACAATCATCACCGTAGCAGGTTTGATTGCAAGAAGCTCCTTAGCCAACTTCTTGCTGGACATATCGGATAATTGGAAACTCATCAAAACCAAATCAAAGTCTGTCTCATGAGCTAGAGATAAAGCTTCTTTCCCTGTTGAAGCATAATCAACGATATACTCCTTCTTCTGAAGTTCCATGGAAACAAAATGTGAAAGATTACGCTCTTTCCCAGCAATCAAAATTTTCTTAGCCATTGTTCATCCTTTTTCTATAGTTACATGGTTTAGGAATCGAATCATGACTAGAAAGAAGGGCGCTCTCACGCCCATCTATTCTTATTTTGATTCGCTATACCAGTCGTAATGGAAGACACCTTCTTTGTCTTTACGGTTATATGTGTGAGCACCAAAATAATCACGTTGTGCTTGAATCAAGTTGGCTGGTAAGTTTTCAGCACGATAGCTATCAAAGTATGTAATCGCTGCAGAAAAAGTTGGTACAGGAACTCCTGCTTGAACTGCCAAAGCAACAACATCACGAACAGCTTGTTGGTATTTCGCTGTTACATCAAGGAAGTATTCATCCAAAAGCAAGTTTGCCAAATCTTCATCACGGCCGTATGCATCTGTAATTTTTTGCAAGAAGCGAGCACGAATGATACAACCCGCACGCCAGATTTTTGCGATTTCACCAAATGGTAGGTTCCAGTTGTTTTCTTTAGATGCTACGCGTAATTGTGCAAAGCCTTGTGCATAAGACATAATTTTTGAAAAGTAGAGGGCTTGACGGATTTTTTCAACCAATTCAGCCGTATCCCCTTCATAGGCAAACGGACTTGGTTTTGGAAGCACTTTACTTGCAGCCACACGTTCTTCTTTGTATGTAGAAATATAACGAGCAAATACAGACTCTGTGATCAATGATAATGGCACACCCAAATCAAGTGATGATTGGCTAGTCCATTTACCAGTACCCTTGTTACCAGCAGCATCCAAAATATAATCAACGATTGGTCCATCTTGGCCTTCATCATCTTTGCGTTTCAAGATATCCGCAGTGATTTCAATCAGGTAACTATCTAATTCACCCTTATTCCACTCAGTGAAAATATCAGCCATTTCATCAACAGACAAGCCGAGTAAATGTTGCATCAAATCATATGATTCAGCGATCAATTGCATATCTCCATACTCGATACCATTGTGAACCATTTTAACATAATGACCAGCACCATCCGGACCAATGTATGTAACACATGGCGCACCATCTTCTGGGGCTTTTGCTGAAATTTCTTCTAAAACGTCTGCTACCAACTCATAGGCTTCTTTTTGACCACCAGGCATGATAGAAGGACCCTCAAGAGCACCTTTTTCACCACCAGATACACCTGTTCCGATAAAGTTAATTCCTGAGTTTGCTAATTCTTTAGAACGACGGATTGTGTCTTCATAGAAAGTGTTACCGCCATCAATCAAGATATCGCCTTCATCCAAGTGTGGTAACAATGCTTGGATTGTTGCATCTGTACCAGGTCCAGCTTGAACCATCAACATGATACGGCGAGGTTTTTCAATAGAAGCAACAAAGCTTTCTACATCATAACTAGGTACCAAGTTTTTTCCAGGGTTGCTTGCCACCACATCCTCAGTCTTATTAGCAGAACGGTTATAAATAGCTACTGTATAGCCACGTGACTCAACGTTAAGCGCAAGGTTGCGGCCCATAACAGCCATCCCTACAACACCAAAATTTGCTTTTGTCATTAGTTTACTCCTCTTGTTAGTATCTTTTTCATTATACACCGAAAACCCAAAATTGACAAGAATTTTCTGAAAATTTAACCATCCAAAGGCTTGGACTATTCATCCTCTTCAAATAGTCCTTGCAATTGAGCAAAGGGGCTATTAGCCTCTTTCTTTTCTTGTGCTTGCTGCTGGAAGGTTTCTTCTGTCATCAATGTCCATGATTGACCTGCCGGCAAGTCCTTTTCAGCTTCTTCATCAGGTGACAATACCTTGATTGGAATAGCTAGCAAGATATTATCCGCCACGCTTTCATCTAGGACAATCTGATCATTCTCCACCACTAAAACCATATCTTCATCAATCAAAACTTGTTCTTTGAGTACGGCTTCGTTAGCTACAAACAGCTCATTGACCTTTTGAGCCTCATGTAAAACCACTGGTTGTAGTGAACGACTAGAAGCCAAGGTGATATCATAGGTCATCTGATAATCTAAAAAAAACAAGCCTGACTCAAATCGAACATTACCAGATACTTGTACAGGTGACAATCCTAGAACTTCACTATTTCGTGCCTGCAATTCTTCATGTAAATCCAAGGTCTTTTCGAAGGAAATACCATCTGGATTTTTCCGAATATCATAAATATGAAACATTGTATTCCCCTATTCAACTAGTTCTGTGATGTAGTTGTAAACTTCTTGTCCAGCAACTGCTCCATTTCCAACTGCAGTTGCAATTTGACGAAGTTGATTTTGGCGAATATCGCCGATGGCATAAATACCAGCTTTGCTCGTTTCCATTTTTTCATTTGTAACGACCCAGCCAGCTTCATCCGTAATTCCTAAATCTACAACCGATTCTGTCATCGGATCCAAACCAACATAGATAAAGATGCCACCAAAATCAAGTTCACTGACTTCTTCTGTTTTTACATTTTTAATAACAACACTTTGCACGCGAAGGTCATCACCCTTGATTTCTTCCACTACGCTATCCCAGATAAAATTTATTTTTTCGTTGGCAAATGCACGGTCTTGAATAACCTTTTGAGCACGAAGCTGGTCTCTTCGGTGAACAATGGTCACTGACTCGGCAAATTGAGTCAAGAATAAAGCTTCTTCTACCGCAGAATCGCCACCTCCGACAACCAAGAGTTTTTGACCCCTAAAGAAAGCACCGTCACAAACTGCACAGTATGAAACACCACGGCTATTGTAAGTATCTTCTCCAGGCACACCAAGCAAGCGATGTTTTGCACCCATAGCCAGAATGATTGACTTGGTTTCCAAAACGCCATCTTCAGTGATAACTTTTTTAATAGAACCATCCTCTTCAATTCGAATCAAGGTTCCAAAAATATGATCCACTCCAAATTTTTCCAGAGGCTCAAACATCTTTTCCGCCAAGGCGGGACCTGATATATGGTCGTAACCCGGATAGTTTTCGATTTCAGCGGTATTGTTCATCTGTCCGCCATATATACCACGTTCTAATAAGGCCACTTTTAGATTGCTCCGCCCCGCATACAGCGCTGCTGTCATCCCGGCTGGGCCTGCACCAATTACAATTGTATCGTACATGATTCTTTCCCTCTATACTTTTATCATCAAAATGATACTGACGACTCCAAAAGCCACAATCGGAATCGTCATAACATTAATCATCAGTAAATCAAATAAAAAGTCGTGTCGTTCTTGTAAGGTCTTATCTACGCCCTTGCTAGCGCGGATTAAAAACCAAATAAAACTAATCACAATAACAAAAATCGCTGCGATCAAGAGTCCTTGTAAATAAAAGCTTAAAATATTTTGTAACATTGTATTCCCTCAGTACTCTTAAAAGGTTTGATGTTTCGCCTTCCGTTCCGCACGGCCTTTAGCACGCGCTTCAACCCGTTTGTTCTTCCGACGCTTTTCATCGACAGCCCACTGAATTTTCTTTTTGTAGCCTGGTTTGACTTTTTTCTTTTTCTTCTTGACCAAACCAATCATTTCCAAATCTAGTTTTTCACGAGACTTTTCACGGTTTACACGACGATCACGGTCATAGGTATCAACAAACTCACCATTTTTCATTTCTTTAGGTAAGAATTTTATATTTAGTTTTTCTAATTCTCGAATATCTTCGTCATCACTCGGTTGATAAAGGGTAATGGCAATACCCGGTAAACCGTTACGTCCTGTACGACCGACACGGTGTACAAAGAAAGAAAGGTCCTGAGGAATGGCATCATTAATGACATGGCTGACACCCTCAATATCTATACCACGAGCAGCCAAGTCGGTCGCTACAATGTATTGATAGTCTAAGTTTTTCACCTGATTCATGATTCGTTTCCGCTCACGTGGCGGAACGTCCCCATGAATCTTTGCAACACGAAGACCGTTTTCTGTCAGATAGCTATGCAATTCATCCGCACGCGTCTTAGTATTCACAAAAATCATTGCCAAATAAGGCTGCATGAGCTTGGTTGCCTCTAAAACCTGAGCATTACGGTCACGACCCTTTGTCGAAATCAACCAATTTTCAATCGTATCAGAAATCACAGTGTGGGTCTTGATTTGTTCCATAACTGGGTTGGACAAGTATTTTTTCAAAAATGGTTGCAGTTTTTGCGGAATAGTCGCTGAGAAGACCATAAATTGAAGATCTTTAGGCAAACTTCCAGCAATTTTATCCACTGTTTCTAAAAAACCCATATCCAGTGTCATATCAGCCTCATCCACTACAAAGATTTTCGCCTTGTGAATAGCAAGATTTCCAGATTGCACCAAATCATAAATCCGACCCGGTGTTCCAACGACTATATGGGGTTGCCCAGCTTGGAGCTTGTCAATCTGACGATTCTTGTCTGTACCACCTACATAATTGCTGACTCGAATTTCGGTTTCAGAATGACTAGCCAGCTGACGAGCTGCCTGATAGATTTGGGTTGCCAATTCGCGCGATGGTGCCGTAATAACTGCTTGAACTTGGTCTACTTCTTCATCTAATTTTTGAAAAATTGGAATCAAAAAGGTATGGGTTTTCCCTGATCCTGTCTTTGATTCTCCAATCAAGTCACGCCCTGACAAAACAACCGGTATCAATTTTTCCTGAACTTCTGTCGGCTGGACAAAGTTTATTTCTTTCAATGCCTCTTGAAGATAAGGCTTGAGCTTCATATCTGTAAATTTCATAGTTTCCTCTTTAGTTGTATTTCCCCCTATTATAGCACGATTTAGGTGGACAAGCAAAAAGGACGGATACCCGCCCTCATTAACTCTCAATTACTTCAGTAAATTCTGCCTCGATAATACCTAGTTCTTTTACCTCTGCCAAACTAGCCTTGAAGGATTCGCTGAGTTCTAGTTCGCTATCGAAATCACCATTTAACTTTTTACAAAGGTATCAGCTAACAAACCACCCATTGGTTGGAAAGTAAAATAGGTCAAACCTCCTGAAATCAGACCACCCAAAATAGGAACTGCATTGGCAATGGTCTTTTCAACAGTCTTTTTGGTAATTTTCACACCAATCACTGCGGCTACCTTTTTCACCAAGGGATACCAAGTTGTCTTGCTTAAAGCCTCCATAGCTACTTTTTTACCGATATTAGCTCCGACTGTCTTGGATACTTTATTGAGAAGAACTGCTGAACCAGCTGCTCCAAACATGACACCAATGTAGGCAATAATGCAGATTTGAACCTCTTCTGAAATTTCCTTCCCTTCACCAACATATAATTCATCTTCACCAAAAAGATAAGCGATTTGTTGCGACAAATTCAAGGCAAAACCAAAATACTGAACTATATCAGCAGTACCTGCCGCCACCGCTGTAAATGGATTCCCCGGTAAACCAGCTGCGAAAGAAATCAAAGATGTTTTCATAGTCATATCATTAATGATTTTTTCAGCTTCCTTACGCAAAGCTTTTGTAGTGAACACCGCCGTTGGTCCATCCGCAATAATTTTATCTAGATAGGGACTATCTTTAAAACGAGTCTTCAAAATTCCTTCCCGATTGACTTTAACCATAGGAAGTTGACTAGCAGCTGTCATGATTTGAATAACCACTCCATATAACTATTCTTGATTGAATTGTTCCATTTCCATCCTCCATCAATTCTCTCTCCATTTTACCCCTCAACCATATTTGTCAAGGTAAAAAAACAGCATTTCTGCTGTTTCTGATTTTTATAGATAAAGAATAGCTAGGGTAATCAAGCTCATGATGAGACCTACTGACCAGAGGAAAAAGTCAACTTTCCATTCGCTCCATTTTTCAGCTTTTCCGGTCAATCCTCCAAGCTCCAAATGGTGATGGAAAGGAGTCATACGGAAAATACGACGACCTTCTCCAAAGCGTTTTTTGGTGTATTTAAAATATGAAACTTGCAACATAACAGAGGATGTTTCAATGACATAGACCAGGCCAATAAGGAGGAGAGTCCATTCTTGACGGAGAGCGATCGAAATTGTCGCCAACATACCTCCGAGCGCTAAACTTCCTACGTCTCCCATGAATATTTTGGCAGGTTTGTGGTTGTAAACAAAGAATCCAAGCAAACCACCAATCATGGTCAAGCAGACTAAAAGAATATCAAACTTCTGTTCTTTATAAGCAATAACAGAATATGCTAATAAACTAATGACAACTGAGATAGAGGCAAGTCCATCAATACCATCGGTCAAGTTGACAGCATTTGAAAAGCCAACCAACCAAAATAGTACAAAAGGAAAATAGAGAACTCCCAGATTTAGCATATAGCCAAATACGTTTAGTTCACCCCCACCAGCTCCTCGAACATGCACAAAGTAGAAGACAATGCCACCAAGGATTTGCAAGGCAAGCTTTTGCTTCGGATTCAAGCCTTCGTTAATTTTATGGAAAATTTTCAGAAAATCATCCAAGAATCCCACCAAACCATAAAGGGCTAAAATGAATAGAATGGCAATAACGCCACCAGTCAACATGTGAGTCGTTGCTGCGAAGATAAAACTAACCAGAATCGCAACTACTAGAAAAACAGTTCCCCCCATCGTCGGAGTTCCTGCCTTAAATTGATGTTGCTTGACATCTTCATGCATCTGTTGTCCTTCAATGCGTTTAGCTTGGTAAAAAGTAATAAATTGTGGGATTAAGAGAACAGTTGCCAAAAAAGCAACCAATCCTGACATAAGTGCAAATTGCATGTTAGTCTCCTAAAGTAATTGTAATTTTCTTTGTATTCATCAAAGCAGTTCCAACTTCAACACTCTGATCAACCACTTTTGAACCAGTACCCTTATAGGTCACCTCAATACCCGTCCATTCTGCAAAAAGATCCATATTCTCTTTGGTTAAGGCATAAAGGTCAGGCATTTCTTCAAATTTATTGGTTAACAAGAGAATCTGTTGATTTGCTGCAACATTACTGCCGACTTCTACAGAGACTTTTTTAATCTCTGATCCATTTCCTAGAATAACCGGTTGAATCAATTCGCGACGTAGCTCCTCAGCAGTCTCACCTGGTGTTTGTCCAATTACATTCGGTAACTGGTATTCTGATTCCGTTGAGACTTGTGCCAAAGCTGGTGCACTTGAATCTAAGTTGAGACTATCTTTCAACAACATAGCTTCTTTCAAAGTTGGATTGACAATGTCTCGCCATGACATAACATTAAGTGATTCCGGTTGTTTAATAGTTACGTACATGATAAATTCTGGATCTTCAGCAGGTACCATTGCCACTACAGAGTTAATATAGGCACCCTTGATATACCCTTGCCCATCTTCACTGGCAATCTCCGCAGTACCAGATTTGACTGCAACATCATAGCCATCAACCACGATAGATGGACTTTGTAAAGTATGTGAATATAGTGTTCCGTAAACAGGATCTGTCCCAACATTAATCATATAGCCAAGTGTATCATCAGCGGCTTTTTCTGAAACTGGGTTCCCAACTTCTTCTACTTTTGAAAAACGAGCCGAATTTGTATTCGGGTCATACAATGCAGAAATAAATTTGGGTTCCAACATAATGCCGTTATTGGCAATTGCTGTAAAACTGCGAAGCATCTGTGTTTGGGTGACCGATATACCTTGTCCAAAAGATGACATCGCAATAGTTACAATATTATCCTCTGGAATCAATCCTGGCGCCTCATCTCCCATTCCGAATCGTGTTGGGTAACCAAATCTGAATTTTGTTAAATAATTTAACCACTTGTCATCACCCATTTTTTGTTGAAGCAGTGTCATTCCAACGTTACTGGACAGAGAGAAGCCTTGTGCAAAGTTTAGTGTGACCGCAGAGTATCCAGCATTAAGTGTCCAGTCATTAATTTTTGCGTCTGCAATCACATATTCATTGTTGGTATAAGTTTCATTTGGATCGAAAGTTCCGTTATCAATAGACGATGCTACAGTAAGAACTTTCATAGTCGATCCTGGTTCATAAGCTTCTTGATATAGCAAGGAGCGTTCTAGCAGTCCTTCAGCACCAAGCCCTTCTTTTGTATCTGGGTCGTAACTTGGGCGTTGTGTTGTAGCTAAAATTTCACCAGTTTTCGCAGAAACCAAGGTGGCATTTGCATACTTACCTTTAGCATTGTTAAAGAAAGTATCCATATTTGTTTCAAGCGATCTTTGCAAATCTGCAGACAGAGTAGTGTATACATCTTGACCATCAATTGTCTCAGTCACGACCTCTTCAGTTCCTGGAAGAACACGGCCCTGACTATCTTTTTCATACACAACTTTACCGTCTTGTCCAGCCAAAATATCATTTAAATAATATTCTAAACCACTTACTCCTTGCAAACTATTGCTTCCATCAGAGTTTTCAACCGGATTGGCTAATCCAACAAATATAGAAGCAAAGTTTCCATTTGGATACATTCGACCAGGACTGGCGTTAAAATGTATTCCTTCAATTCCAGCAGCTTTCATCTTTTCTTGAATCGTAGTCATAGTATTATAGGAAATGTTTTTTCCTAAAGTACCAAAATAGACTTGATTCAAATCTTGTTGATTTAATTGCTTAAGAACATAATCCTCCTCCATTCCAAGATACTGATTAAATACTTGTGCAACTTGATTAAATTGGGACGACTGGACATACAAGATTTCTTTTAACTCAGAAACATATTCCTTGTCAATAATCGCATAAACCGTATAGGTTGTTGAGTCTTCTGCAATTGGAACCCCTGTGCGATCATAAATGGTTCCACGTTTCGCCTGTATGATCACTTCTTTTTGATGGACTGCTTGCGCTCCTTCAGAAAGATCAACACCAAACTTTGAATCCGTTCCTATAATAATCGCAAAGTTAATCAGGAAAATAAAAAATACAAAAATCGACACTATCAGTAAACTTTGTCCTACTCTCCGCCGATTTTTGGAAGGAATATAGCGATTTTTCAAGACATATCGCAAGAGTTTATTGTTTTTTCTGGGCATTACTCTGCTACTCCAATATTATCATTATTAAAAGATAGTCCTGCCTTCTCAGCAATCTCCATCAATCTTGCCGAACGCAGTAATTCGTTGGCAGCTTGTTTTGCATCATCAATTTCAACTTGCTTTTGACTAATTTCTTGGTTGACCTTAGCCATTTCTGATTGAACTTGTAAGAGCCTTGTTTGCAAAAAGACAATCGCAATTGCTAAAATAATTCCCGATAGAATAATGCTGGTATAAAATACTTTTTCAACGCGATCAAATGTTTTTATTTTATCACCAATGACCCTCATGGTAGCTTCTCTACGTGTTTCTTGCAACATAGATTCTCTCCTATTTATGTACTTTCTTAGCTACACGCAATTTGGCTGAATGCGCTCTATTATTTGCATCTAATTCTTCTTGACTCGGTAAGATAGGCTTACGATTGACCAATTCAAGTGGCGCCTTCAAGTTATCTGGAATAAATGGTAAGCCTTTTGGAACATCAATTGTACTCGCTTCTTTGAAGAGTTGTTTAGTCAAACGATCTTCTAAAGAATGGAAGGTAATAACAGAAATCCGTCCATCCAGAGCCAATAAGTCAATGGCCTGCTGGATAGATTCGTCTGCCGCTCCCAATTCATCGTTGACCTCAATCCGAATAGCTTGGAAAATCTGCTTGGCAGGGTGACCCTTTTTCTTTAGCTCTTTCGCAGGCTTAGCTGATTTGATTAATTCAGCCAACTCTGTCGTTGTTTCGATTGGTTTTATTGCACGCGCTTGCTCAATTTTACGAGCAATCTGCTTGGAAAATTTATCCTCACCGTATTTAAAGAAAATCCGTACCAAGTCGTGATAGTCATAGTTATTGACCACATCATAAGCTGTCAAATGTCCCTCACGATTCATCCGCATATCGAGCGGAGCATCTTGTTTGTAAGAAAAGCCACGCTCCCGCTCATCCAACTGTGGACTAGATACTCCTAAATCATAACAAATTCCATCAATCTCTGTTACACCTAGCTCCGCCAAGCGAGTCTTGAGATTGCGGAAATTGTCCCTAATAAAGGTCACTTGTCCCTTTTCAATATAGGATGCTAAGCGAATGTGAGCATGATCAATAGCAGTCTGATCCTGATCAAAGGCATAAAGATGCCCACCATCCGTCAACTGACTGAGCAGATACTCACTATGCCCTGCTCCACCCAGCGTTGCATCTACATAAATTCCGTTTGGTTTGATGTCTAACATATCGACTGTCTCATGCAAGAGAACAGTTGTGTGATTAAATTCCTTGGTCATATCTTTTCTATTGTACCACAAATTAAATCAAAAAGATGTTGCAAACTTTTTACAAAAAATATGTCAGATATAGTTGACAACTTATATGAACAGGTATATACTAACAGTAAAGAAGTATGTCGCATATAGTTGACATCAACAGAGAGGTCTCCCTCATTTTTTCACAACTAACCGTCGCATATAATTGGCATTGTGCATAAGGATAGCTAGTCTATCCTCTCTCTTTACAATAGAATGTCGCATATATTTTACACGAAAGGAGAACCCATGAACCGTGTCAAAAATTATCGCCTACTGCTAGGTATTTCCCAGCTGGATCTAGCCAAAGCCATCGGCGTATCCAGGCAAACCATCAACATGATTGAAAACAACAAATACAATCCCTCGCTAGACCTCTGTATCAACCTAGCCAAAGCTTTACAGACCGATCTCAATAGCCTCTTTTGGAATGAATAGAAAGGAAAATATCATGAAAAAGAATATACGTCAAGCTCTTATCTCTACCCTTATTTTTATCCCGCTCTTTGACCTCTTTCAGCTTTGGGGCAATAGCGGAGCAGAAATCTTGCACACCATCAGCCAAGCAAAATTTTGGCTACAAGTGCTGATTGCTGGGACCATCTACTTCTTAGGCTTTGTTTACATCTTACCATTGTTCGATCAAAAATAAGGAGCTGCTTATGAAAAAAGAAACCTTTCAAGATAAATTAATCAAACGATTTTACGGTATCGCAGGGCCCTTGGATGAATTTCGCAAAAAAGAAGCCTTCCGACTAGGCAATACCTGCTTTATCCTGCTCCTTTGGGGCACCATGGCTCTTAACCTACTGGCACTCGCTCTATCCAAACGCTACCCAGAAGTCGTTGCCTATGGCTATCCAACGGCTCTATTCCTATCCACTCTTTCCGCCAGTATGTATATGACATCCAAGATGCGTCACAACCAAGTGGACAGTTTAGATGTAGAAGAACTGACTAGTAAGGAACAGAAGCAGCTCAAAGGAGCAAGTATCAAATTCGCCCTCTATTTCACTGCCGTTATGTACATTTGGACTGTTGTTTTTGGTGCCTGGATGGAGGGGCTCAACCCGCTCGACCATTTATTTGACCTCCGAAAATTCCTTGCAGCCTGTCTAGGTGGTATTTTCACGGGCATTGCTCTTGAAATCATGTTACGCAAGCGCATGAAAAAGGCAGAAAACCTAACTATCAGCTCTGCTATTTCAAAAGAAGAACCCAAGTGGATCAAAAATATGATTAAACGTTTTTATGGTATCCGCGGTCCTTTAGACGAATACCGACGGGCCGAGGCTGATGCTATCGGCGGACAGGCCTTTATCTACTACTTCTACTTCCTAGCTCTCGGAAATGCCATCGCCTACTTCCTAGCCTACCGCTATCCTCTGGAGGTGGCTACCTATTATCCAATGATAATTGCTCTCTTTAGCTTTATCTTGCTAGGTATCGTCAATATGCAGACCCTCCATGCTGACTTGCCCCAATATGACTTGGATGAGCTTAGCCCTGAGGAAAGACAAGGTCGGCCCCTTAACCCAATTCTTTGGGGACTGGGAGTTGCACTGCTATCTAGCCTCTTTGCTGGGCTGGCAGACCTCTTTAGCCTCCAACTTCCCCTACTGGATTCCATCTTCCACATAAAATCCCTCCTCTTCGGTGGCATGATGGGCCTCTTTGCCAGTCTAGCCCTGTCTGCCATTGCCTATCTGCAAAAACTGGAAGCAGATACTGCCAAGAAAAAATAAGGAGCAGACCCAATGAATAAACCTTTTACACCCAAACAAACCTGTCGAGTTTTTGTTCTATTTTATGCTTTATTTTCTGCATTCTTCATCTACTCTTACATGGTCAATGAGCCGATTAGCGGTTCATTCTTGCTCATGTTACCAGCCATTCAGATTGTCAGATCCTTTAAAACAGAAGAAGAAAAACGCTACTATATCATCCAAGCCATCTTTGCCCTGTTTGCCATGACCTTGACCTATTCCGTGGGCATTTGGCTAGGACATGTCAAACCACATATCCTCATACTTCCTGCTGGATTTGCTCTGTCTATTCTTTATCGGATTTATTTCAAAAAGGAGAAAACAGATGAACGTTAACAAACCGAAACTCATACTCACTTTGTTTGTTCTCTCCTATACAGCAATTTGCAGCCTGTATATACATAGCTACCTGACTGGGGACAATCCACCAATTTTTATCTTACTGTTCACTATACTTCCAATCTTGAATAGTGACTGGCAAACTACCCGTCCAGAAGCAAATGCTGTCCAAGAAGCTATCCATCTTTATCGTAAACCACTGCTCTGGTTTCTCATTGCAGGTTTTGCCCTAACCTTCTCCATTGGTTTTTTCACTGGACAAATCAAACCGCTTCTAGCTGGATTTTGGGGAATGTTAGCCATCCTACTCTTCAAACAATCGAAAAAGTAATCTGTATCCAACATTTTACAAAGTAAGTTTTTTTCTATACAATAGACTGTATATGACATTCAAATCCATTCTCAAACAATTCAAATTATTTGACTATCTATTAATTGGACTGACCCTTCTATTATCCTTTGTCCCAGCGATTTTTACATACACGCGTTTAACGTCACAATCAAATGAAACTAAAATCATTGCATATGTTAGGATAAACGGTGAGGTCGTCGATCAATTTGAATTATCAAAAGATACTCCACATCAAGAAATTACCTATTATCCAAACGAAGGACAATACAACATCATTGAAGTTGATGGCGAACGGATTCGTGACAAAGAGGACAATAGTCCTGACCAGATTGCTGTGATGACTGGCTGGATTAGCCAACCAGGTGAACTTTCCGTTTGTCTGCCTCACAATCTCATGATTGAAATTAAAGCTGTCGGTGGGGACAACTCTGAGGAAGAAGAGGAACTCATTTTACCATTATAATAAATAAGACACAGTCAATAGGCTGTGTCTTATTTATTAAATATAAGGGCTACTAGCAGCGTAAGCACATATACTCCTGAAAAGAGAACAAAACTTTTTACTGCTTCAATAAAAGTTTCGCCCTTCACTTGCTTTTTCAAGAATCGTTCCAAACTATGATAAGCAGGTACTAGACCAAGCAAACCAATCAATGCCCAGAATGGCAAGAAACCTGTCAAACAGTACAACAGCCACAGCAACCATGGTAAACTTGCCAAGACAAAGTATAGTTTCAAAGCATTTTTCTTCCCGATGTAGTAGACCAAGGTGTAGCGATGGTTGCGAATATCTTCTTCTAAATCACAGGTGTTGTTAGCCAACATGATATTAGCAATCAAAGTAACTAACGGAATGGACATAAAAATGATTTCCAATATCCTTATCCAAGAGAATTGTACAGTCATCCACTGACCGCTCACCTGGCTTGTCAATAGCAAATCTGGTTGCTGAATAAATACAGCGAAAAAGAAAATTCCAAATCCCATAGTTATTCCAGAAAAGACTTCCCCCAGTGGCATTCTCGACAATGGAATAGGACCAAATGTATAAAAGATTCCAATGAGAAAGCATAGCGCCCCCATTGGCAAGAGTAGCCAGCTTGTACGCCAGACAAGCAATAAAGAAATCAGGATGGAAAAAATAAGTAAGGTAAAAATAATACCAATCATTTGCTGAAAATCAAGCGAAAACTTCCCAATCACATTACTTTCTTGACGATAGGCTTCATCTTTTGCCTTATGATAATCCATACTATTGTTTATTGCGGTCGTGCACATATCAAAACTCAGTACTGCCAGGACAAACAACAGCGTATTCAACCAATTAAAAGTCTGATAGCGATAAGCTGCCCATAGAAGCCCCAGTGTCATAGGAAAGACACTGGCGACCTTTGTTTTGATTTCGACAAATTCTAGAAATACGGGTAAACTAAGCCCGTTCTTTGATTTATTCACTGACAAGATGATACTCCTCATTCGTTAATTCAAAGCTATCTTTAAGCCCATCGCTCAGATGAACACCGTGCTCCTTATCAATAAAGACCGCTTCAACTCCATCCATTTGGTTGATGAAAGCAAGTCCTTTTTCAACACCGAGCAAGAAAAGAGTTGTAGACAAGGCATCTCCTTGAACCGAGGTTTTTGAAAAAACTGTGACTCCTGAAATGTCATTTTCTACAGGATAACCTGTTTTAGGATCTAAAATATGGTGATATTTTACACCATCTACCTCAATATACCGTTCATAAATACCAGATGTAACGACTGAATCATGTGTCTCTGGAACTGAGCCAACCGTGGCCCCTCGAACTTGATCCGGATCTTGAACGCCAACGTTCCATCCTTTTTGTGTTTTCGGTGAGTCACCCATGACTACAACATTCCCACCAAGGTTGATAATGGCTGTAGTAATCCCTTTACTTTCAAACAACTCTCTCACTTTATCCGCAATATATCCTTTTGAAATAGCCCCAAGTTCTAAGGTCATTCCTTTCTTGATATAGACTGTTTGGTTTTGCTTATCCAGAGCGATATCCTTGTAGTTTATATATGGCAAAGCAGCCTGTATTTCTTCATCGCTGGGTTTACGTGCATCTTCATCCCCGATTTTCCAGAGATTAGTCACAGCACCGATTGAAATATCAAATAAACCATCACTCTCTTCACTAGTCTCGATAGCTTTCTCAATTACTTCAAAAGTCCGATAATCTACTTTGACAGCTTCTTTTCCAGCCGACTGATTGATCCGATAAACATCTGAACCATCCAAATTCGTTGACAGCAGACTTTCCATTTCCTTGATATAGACGATTGCCTCATCCATCACTTCCTCTTGATCATCGTGAAAGATACTCAATTGCACTACTGTATGTAGTAGACTCTCGCTACGAGTCAATGGAGTTTTTACGACAGGTAACGTTTCCGTTTTCTTAGCTCCGCATGCTACTAGGAGAAATGTGGCAATACAAATTATAAATAAACGGATTCCCTTTTTCATTAACTCTTCCTTTCTAATAGAAAAACACAGTAGCCAGCCTGGGGCTACTGTGCCTTCATTTTACTGACTGATATTAGTCAAGTATGATTGTATCTGTATTTCCTTCTTCAGCAGCTTTCAAAAGTGCCTCAGTTGATTTTTTGAAGTTTTCAGAAGTAGTTGTTGCACCTGAAACTACTTCTACATCTGCACTTTGTGCTGCAAGAAGTTCTTCATCAAGTTTATCTGTAGCTTCTGCAGAAGATACACCTGATTTTTCTTTCATTGTTGCATTGTATTCAGCATTTTCTGATTTCAAATTACCATCTTTGTCCACGTAATCAGCAGTTGAAGCTGTAATTTTACCACCTTCGATAGTGATTTCGTGAACAAATTTCCAACCGCGTTCATCAAATCCTGACTCAGCTTTGTAAGTACCATCTTTCCAAGCTGATGCTGATGAAGATTCAGAAGTAGTTGTTTCTGCTGTTGATGATGCTGTTGTTGATTCTTCTTTAGCACCACATGCTACCAAAGTTACAGCAGCACCGAGAACTAACAAACTTTTCAACATCCATTTTGTGTTTTTCATGATAAAACTCCTTTGTTTTATGTTAATAACTATACTATAATGATATAACTTTTTCTTCTATCTGTCTAGTCTATATTGATAAAAAAATCACAAATTAGAAGTATTTTTTGAATACGTTTTCTATTAAGTCAAATAAGCATTTGTTTTCTGAAAATCCCAAGCGATTCGCAAAAGATTTGCTCTTTTTAATATAGGAATCAATGAGTTTCTCAGTTTCGTCAATTGCATTTGTTGTCATTATTTTATTTGCCAAATCAGCGAGAGCTTGTGGAGTAGGAGTTTGAATGTAGTCTACCAAGTTTGAGCGAATTGACTTATTTTCTCTCATTGCAAACAAGAGTGGAGCTGTATAAATACCATTTTGAAGATCCTGCAATTGAGGCTTACCAGATACTCTAACATCCAATTGGTAATCAATTAAATCATCTCGGATTTGGAATGCCATACCAAGGGCTTGACCAGTTCGAAATGCTAGTCCACTTTCTTTCTTCGACTGTCCTGGCACAAAAGCTCCCAATTGGCATGACAAACCAAAGAGAAATGCTGTCTTCCCTTGTATTTGTTTGAGATAGGCTTTCATAGTCATTTCTGTATCAAACTGATTCATTAATTGAGACAACTCTCCTCTTAAAATGGTTTCCATGAGTTTATCATTGCCTAAATTCATATCTTCCTGAGATAGATCTTGTAACCGTAACCCCTTGGCCAACAAACGGCCTGAATAGGCCAAAAGATAATCACCAGTATAGATTGCAATCCGATTTGAAAATTGCTGATGGACCGTGATAACTCCCCGTCTTTTATCTGCCCCATCGATCACGTCATCATGTATAAGGGTTGCTAGATGTAAAACTTCAAGATAAGCAGCAAAATACAACTTAGATTGATGAATTTGCCCTTCTTTCATCTGTGCAAAGAGCAGACAAAGGCCAGCACGCAAGTATTTACCAGGTGCCTCTACATACTCAACAATCTTTGTTTTTACTGCTGGATGCAGAACCATCATCTCTGATAAGATGATGGTTTTAACCTCTTCAAGCCCCCTTTTAATGTCTGGGTGGGCATCCCAAATTTGATGTACCACTTAACTGTTAAAATTTCCTTTATTTATTATCCTTGATGCTGTAAATATGCTTGGGCTTCCCATAAATGATCTTATCAAGGAAGCGACCTAACCATGGCATAATCCAATAATCTAATCCAAATGCTCTACCTGCACCATTCATTAATGAAATTGCTGCTGGGATAAACCAAATATTTACCCAGTAGAACATACCCGATAAGCTGAACATAACTACTAAAGCTACTGTTGCAGCAGATACAATCCATACAAATGCTCCTGCAATCAAGGCTAAACCAATTCCGATTTCTGCAATAGTCATGAATTTTTGCATAAAGAGCGCAACTTCTTGGTTCGGTATCATGAATTCCATAATTGACGCAAACCAGTCAGGCATTTTTTCTAAAACGGTCATCGGTGTTTCACCATAGGCGTAGCTCAATCCAAAAATTGGTTCTGCTACTTCCGCTGCGGTAGTAGCAGCTTGTGAAGCGTTTGAAACTGTCTCTGCTGCAGAAGCTCCAGAAACTGGATCAGCTAACCATGGGAATGGGAAGACAACTTGATCACCAAACCATGACGTTGTTCCAAATAGTCCAAACCCTTTTTTCACACCTTCATAGAGCCAAACTGATCCATAAAATAAACGCATCGGTACTGACCATAAAAGATTGCCCTTACCAGAAGTATGTCCACCAAAGATGTTCCGTTTATTTTTAATATCAAAGAACTCATGACGCACATAAGATCCCATGTAGAAGAAACTTCGGATAGTAAATAAGTATAGCAAGTTAACCATATGCTTCACTGCCATAGCAAAGAAACCAGACATATGGTATTTATCCATCAAGAAAGCAACACCATAGCGTGATCCGATAGATACCATAAAACCATCATACTTGCCTTTATAACTGTGCTTTTCTCCGCCGTTAATCGCTGCGATGATATTGCTTGCTGCAGTATGACCAGTTTGTTCAGCTGCTTGAACGATTTGAGGGGTCGGTTTTCCTTCTGATTCTTCAAAGTAAACCAAGTCACCAGCCACATAGACATTTTCTTTGCCTTTGGCTTCCATAAATTCATTGGCAATTAGGCGACCTGCACGTGCTTTTTCAATACCGAATTCACTAGCGTCAGAATTTGCTTGAACCCCTGCAGTCCAAATAGAAGTGTAGGTTGGAATTTGACGGCCAGAAGCCAATGTTAAGCTATCTTCTTGAACACTCGCAACACAATCACCAAGTACTAATTCAACGCCTTTTTTCTCAAGGTATTTACGAGCCTTGACTTGTTCTTTTTCAGTAACCATAGCCAAGATATTTGGCGTTGCTTCAACAACCTTGAGTGAGAATTCTTTCGGATCCAACTTGAACTCACGCGCCAAAATTGGTACCCAATCAATTAACTCACCGATCATCTCAATACCAGTAAAGCCAGCGCCGATAACTGTAAAGGTCAGAAGGGCACGTCGTTTTGTTTCATCATGTTCACGCATGGCACGGTTGCAAGCATCAATGATGTGGTTATGCAAACGCTCAGCTGCCTCAATAGACCATAAAGTGAAACCATGTTCCTTGACACCTTTGACACCAAAGTCATTAGCCTCACCACCCATAGAAAGTAGCAAATAATCAAATTCCAAGGTTTGGTGTTCAGCAACGACTTGTTTTTTGTCGTAGTCAATCTCTACAACCTTATCAGTAACCAACTGAACCTTTGGATATTTTTTGAAGATACGTTGTAGGTCATATTTGATTGCATTAGCTTCCACACGTCCTGCAGCTACTTCATGCAACTCTGTCATGTAAGTATGGAAAGAGTTTTTATCAATCAAGGTGACGCTTACATCTTCGTTTTTCTTAAGCGTTTTCCCTAATAGTCGAGCTGCTGCAATCCCTGCGTACCCAGCACCGACAATCACGATATTTTTCGTCACAATTAATCCTCCTTGTGAAAAAAGCAACAATTTATAACAAAATCATTATATCTTAATATCTTATACATTACAAGCGTTTTTCAATAATTAGTGGTATATCTGCATACTTGCATGGTAGCGAAAAAAAATGTAAGATAACTAGTAAGAAAATAACGCCAAGAAAGAATATTTCAAAAGTCAATGACGAATTCCAAACGTAAAACCTTAAATTTTATTACGATGTTAGCTGCACAAGCTGTCGTAATTTCGGTAGTTGAACGATTAACCCCCACACCTTTCTCTTTTGCCCCTGGCGCTAAACTAGGCCTTGGCAACCTCATCAGCTTGATTGCAATATTTACACTCCCTGCGAAAGATAGTGTAAAAGTGGTTTCGCTACGCTTACTTATTTCAACTTTTCTAGGTGGTACTTTCTCCACTTTTCTCTATAGTTTTGCCGGAGTGACTCTAAGCTATATTGTAATGTTATCTGCAAAACAACTCGGCCCTCGTCGGGTCAGTCCAATTGGCATTTCCATACTGGGCGGCATGATGCACAATGTCGGTCAATTGATTGTTTTTGCTACCATCGCTCGCTCTTTTTATGTATTGAACTATCTTCCGATACTCTCTTTTAGCGGAATACTTTCTGGTTTTCTGGTAGGATTGGCCGCCACTTACTTGCTTGAAAAAGTAGGTCCTCTTCGTTACTATCACCAAAAAATATTAGCTGAGTGGAAATAGCTTTCTTCATTTAATCTGAATGCAAAAACCTAATGCATATAGATTAGCCAATAGTATATATTCAACTGCTTGATAATCAGTTCCGATTAATATGATACAAAGTCAGCTCACAAAATGAGTTGACTTTTTTTGTTACCAAGTGGCCTATCATTATTATTTTAGCAGAATAATCGACAATCTATCGTCTGAATTTTCTGCATGTAACCTTTTACAAAACTGGTTTTCAACAGGTTATAAAATCCCTTAATTTTCTTGATAATTTCATAAACATTTTAATTCATTATTTCTTACCTTTTTCATCTATTTGTGCTACAATAGCTTCATATTTAATTATCAAAAGGGAATATCATGTCTTTTTTATCTATCAAACTAACTCCAGGTCAACGAATTATGTTTAGCTTTCTATTCGTGATTTTGGTCGGTTCCATCTTACTCAGCTTACCTATTTCGCAAGCTGATAGCTCCGTCGCCACTTATTGGGATCATCTTTTTACAGCAGTCTCCATGGTCTGCGTAACAGGTTTGTTTACTCAAGCTGTTTCTGAAACCTATTCCATATTCGGTCAGATTATCTGTATTCTTCTGATTCAGGTTGGTGGCCTCAGTCTTATTGGTTTCATTGGCTTGTTTGCTCTTCGTGGCGGTCGAAAGATAGATTTCATGAATATGGCTACGCTCCAAGAAGCCTTATCTCGTTCTGATACCAAGTACTTTCGTAGCTTTATCAAATCTGCTTTCGCTTTCACTTTGGCCATTGAATCTCTAGGTGCTCTCATTCTAACATTTCAGTTCGTTCCAGATTTTGGCTGGCAACAGGGAATATTCAATTCCATTTTTCTCGCTGTTTCTGCATTTTGTAATGCAGGATTTGATAATTTTGGTGCGACAAGTATTGTCCGTTATGTTGATAATCCATTAGTAAATCTCACTTTAGCTGCCTTAATTATTATGGGGGGACTAGGTTTTTCCGTCTGGTTTGATTTTCAAACACAAATTTTATCCAGAAGACACTTTAAAAAAAGATACTTTAAAAAATTACGTTTTCATACCAAGGTCGTTCTTGCTATTACAGCAATCATTTTATCTGCTGGTACACTACTAACACTTGTTACAGAGTGGAATAACCCTGATACTATTGGAAATCTCCCATTTTGGGAAAAATTACTTGTTAGTTTTTTCCAAACTGTTACCATGCGGACTGCTGGTTTTGCAAGTATTGACTTCACAAAAGCGGAACCAGTTACCCTACTTATCTATATTTTTCAAATGATGCTTGGCGGAGCTCCTGGAGGTACTGCCGGGGGGATCAAAATTACCGCCTTTCTCACTATAATTTTATATGCTCGTAGCGAAATTTTAGGATTGCCGAATACAAATTTCATGTCACACACGATAGATATTTTAACAATTCGTAAAGCATTTGCTACCTTCTCTGTCTTCTTAATGGTCTTCCTTGCTGGTCTCTTTGCGATCGCAGTGACCGATGCTGATAAACCACTTATTTTCTTAATGTTCGAAGTCATGTCTGCTCTCGCGACTGTTGGTGTTACTGCCAATTTAACTCCAACCTTGAGTATGGCTGGACAAGCTATTATCATTGCCCTCATGTTTTTTGGTCGTATTGGACCACTATCTATCTTAGCCAATCTTTCCATTCGAAAAATTTCGAAAAAAGAAGGATTAAAATATGCCAAATCATCTATGTTAGTTTAATAGGGGAAAAAAATGTCAACTTACACTATAGGAATTTTAGGTCTCGGCGTTTTCGGGACTACCATTGCCAAAACGTTATACAAATATGATTGTAACATCATCGCTGTCGATAACCATGAACAACAGATTAACCAACTCGAGTCTATCCTAACACGGGGCGTAGTGGGAGATATCACGGATAGATCACTGTTGCGTGCTGCAGGTATCCAAAACTGTGATGCTGTAGTCGTTGCTACAGGTAACAACCTAGAATCTAGCGTTCTTGCTGTAATGCACAGCAAAATGTTAGGTGTGCCTAAGGTCATTGCCAAAGTTAAAGGTACCACTGCAAAAGAAATCTTATTACGTATCGGTGCGGACAAGGTAATCTCACCAGAAAGAGAAACAGGTATCTCTCTTGCTAAACATTTAATTCACCGCAATACTACTAGTGTTTTTGAATTAGGTGGTAACGTTTCTATTGTTGAATTCAGACCACCCAAAAAATGGATTGGAAAAACATTGGCGGAATTGCAATTACGTCAAAACTACAAAATGAATATCATCGGCTACCGTTGTGGAGAAAATCAGGAATTAAACATTCAATTGACACCTGATTATGTTTTCAATGAAGATGAGCTGATTACAGCAGTTACAGACCACAATACCATTGACCACTTTGAAGATTTAACCGACTAAACCTAGCCCGCTAACCCAGCTTTATCGGAATGTTAGTGGGCTTATACTTTGCACCTTTTCAGGAGATTTTATGAATGATTTAACTAAAGGAAGACCAATCATTGTTATTTTGCGTTTCACTCTTCCTCTCTTAATCGGTTCTTTTTTTCAACTAGCTTATAATTTTGCCGATTCCATGATTGTCGGCCACACCCTGGGTGAGGAAGCTTTTGCCAGTGTAGGGACGGCCGGTAGCCTTATCTTTCTAATTGTAGGTTTTGCTCAAGGATTGACCAGTGGGCTAGCCATTGTTACCGCACAGCGTTTTGGGGCTAAGGATACTGTTGGCCTCCGCCACAGTTTTGTCCATGGGGTTTTCTATTCCATTCTTGTTAGTCTAGTATTAACTGTCCTTTCGCTCATTTTTCTACGACCTATTCTAGAATTGTTACAAACACCAGTAAATTTAATCGAGCATTCTTATGCATTTATGGTTGCTATATTTGGTGGAATGGTGTTTACCATTTTATATAACTATTTGTCCGCTGCAATTCGGAGTTTAGGTGATTCAACCACTCCACTTATAGCTCTCATACTGGCTTGTATCATCAATATTATTCTCGACTTTTTCTTTATTTTAAATGTTGGGTGGGGTGTATTTGGCGCTGGTTTTGCTACCGTTACCGCTCAAGCAGTTTCTGTCCTCTACCTTCTCTTTCATATTAAACGAAAAATTCCTCAGTTTCATCTTACAAAATCTGATTGGAAGTTAGATAAAGATAATTTGAAAAAGCATGCACAGGTTGGTTTCCCCATGGGATTTCAGGCAAGTATTATTGCAATTGGAGCTCTTACCCTTCAAGCAATGCTCAATCAGCTAGGAACTCAAGCCATTGCTGCTCAAGCCATTGCTAGTAAAACCGACCAGTTAGCTATGCTGCCTATGATTAATTTAGGTCTAGCAGTCTCCACTTTCACTGCTCAAAACTATGGTGCAAAAGAGTACAACAGGATTTTAGAAGGACTCAAACAAGCGCTTTGGATTGATATTGCCTGGTCGATTGTTTATGCAATACTACTGGTTATCTTCCATAGTTTCTTCTCTAGTTTGTTTTTGCCAGAGGCAAGTTCAGAAGTTCGCTCTCTCGCATTGAGCTACTTCATAATCAATGGCAGTTGTTATTGGATTTTGGCCATTCTCTTTATTATTCGTAGCTTCGTTCAAGGTTTAGGTAAAGGTTTCATTCCAACCTTAGCCGGATTTGGTGAACTTATCATGCGAGCAGGGGTGGCAATTATCGGGCTCCAATTATTCGGATTCTATGGAGTTGCCGCCGCCAACCCGGCAGCTTGGATAGGAAGTATTTTAGTTCTCATCCCAAGCACAATTATCCTCTCCCGCAAACTAAAAAAAGGAGAGACTGTTTAATCTAAAAAACGCATGACCTATGTCATGCGTTTTTAAAATAGCATTTTCGTAGAAATTGGATATGAAGGACATTCCAAAGCATAGCGTAGCTGATGGTAAAAAAAAAGACTAGAAAACCTAGTCTTTCACTTATTTTTTTAGTAATACAAATTTAGGAATTTGGATTATCTAAACTACGGCCATGCAAGCCTTTTTCACGTTGGACTTGACGAAGTTTCTCTGGCGTCACATCGTTGCCATCTTCATCAACCAGCTTAATCCCCTCAATATGATGACGGATTGCTCTACGGTATCCCTCGATATATTCTTCCCTGAGCTGAGCCTGTTCAACTTTTTCCTCTGGTGTCAAGGTACCAGCTTTTTTCTTTTTAGCCAATTCATTGATCCGATTGATTTTTGCTTGTTCCATCTTTTCCCCCCTACTTACTATTCAAGAGATTGAAAACTGCCACTACTGAAGCCTTATCTGCCAAGGCTTTTAAGAGGGCTAAGCGGTTGGCTTTTACGGCCACATCATCTGCCATGACCATGGTATTGTCGAAGAAGGCTGCGATGACTGGGCTCAATGCAAAGAGCTTGTCCAAGTTGCCTGCCATGTCTTCAGTCAATTCCAAGCCAGCCACTGCTGCAGCAAGAGTTTTCTCCTGCTCGTTTTCAAAAAGTGCCTCGTCAATCGCAGTCGCCTCCGCCTTTTCAGCCAAGTTGAAGACCCGTGATAAGTTTTCCACGGCTTGCTTGTAGTCAGCCTCTTTTGATTTTTGGAAAATTGCAGAGCTGGCTGCCAGTTGCAGTCTGACCACAAAGGTTGAGCTGGCAAGTACAGCCTCACGGATGTCTTTCGGAATCGCTTTATCCATCATCTTCTCTACACGGGCACGAATAAAGTCCATCACAGCTGACTGGTTGTCATAGGTCAAGCTGGCAAAGTTCAAGCTGTAGAGCTCCGCAATCAACTGATCCAATGGAATTTCCCAACCAAATGCTTCCAAGATCCGTACGATGCCTTGTGTTGCACGACGAAGAGCGTAAGGGTCGTTTGAACCAGACGGAATCAAGCCAACTGAGAAGAAGGATAGAAGGGTATCAAATTTGTCAGCAAGTGCCAAGACCGCACCGACCTTGCTCTCAGGCAATTCGCCTTCTGCTGAATTTGGCAAGTAGTGCTCACGGATTGCCGCTGCCACCGCAGGTTTTTCCCCTGCAAGAAGGGCATACTTCTCACCCATAATCCCTTGCAATTCATCAAACTCACCAACCATACCTGTCAAGAGGTCAAACTTGTAGATGTCTGACGCACGTGCCACATCCGCTTTTTCATCCGCAGACAAGCCAGCTAAGTCGGCCAGTTTTTCTGCGATAACTTTGGTACGTTCCATATGCTCGTAAAGTGAGCCGATTTTCTCATGGAAGGTCACGACTTTGAGGCGTTCTACCAAGTCGGCAATCTTGAGTTTTTGGTCCTCACGCCAGAAGAACTCACCATCTTCCAAACGGGCCACTAAGACTTTTTCATTTCCTTTGATAACATTGTCAAGGTGTTGGTCGTTACCATTCCGGACGGAGATGAAGTTTGGCAAGAGCTTGCCAGCCTTATCACGCACCACGAAGTAACGTTGGTGGTTTTTCATGGAAGTGACCAAAACTTCTTCTGGTACCTCCAAGTATTTGGTGTCAAAGGAGCCCATAAAGGCAGTTGGGAACTCAACCAGATTGAGAACTTCATTAAGTAGGCCTTCGTCGATCTCAACGGTCACATTGTGTTTGTCCTCGATAGCCTTGATTTGCTCGACGATCATATGTTGACGCTCTGCGGGGTCTGTAATGACAAACTGTGCACGCAAGTCTGCCTCGTAAGAATCTGCACTTGCAATCTCAGTTTCATTTCCAAGGAAACGATGACCACGGCTGATGCGAGCTGACGAAATGTCCAAGAAATTCATATCCAATGCTTCATCGTCCAAGAGAACGGTCAGGGTGTGGACAGGACGGATGTAGGCGAATTTGTTGGACGCCCAGTTCATGCTGACAGGAAAGGTCATAGCCTTCAAGACCTCTGGAATGCCCGCCAAAACTGCCTTTGCTGGCTGACCAGCTTCATGTTTGGTCACGTAGACATACTCTTCACCCTTAATCTCGCGGAATACGATGTCCGCTGTCGTCAAGCCTTTGCCACGGACAAAACCTTCTGCAGCCTTGGTGAAGTTTCCGTCTGCGTCCAAGGCAATCTTCTTAGCAGGCCCCTTGAAATCTTCCGTCAAGTCAGTCTGCTGGTCCGCCAAACCACGGACACGAACAGCCAAACGGCGTGGTGTTGAAAAGACATCGATGCTATCAAAAGCCAAACGGTTGTCTGTCAAAAAAGTCGCCATGCGGTCACGCAACTGGTGCATGGCTGGGGTTACGATATAGGCAGGAATCTCTTCCAAGCCAAGTTCAACAAGTAAATTCTTTGTCATTATTCTGCGTCCTCCTTCAACAATTCTGCTCGTGTTGCTTCGTCTAGAAGTGGGAAGCCTAGTTTCTTCCGCTCTGCCACAAAGGTTTTGGCAACGACACGAGCAAGGTTACGGATACGGGCAATGTAGCCAGCACGCTCAGTTACAGACACAGCTCCGCGGGCATCGAGCAGGTTAAAGGTGTGAGAACATTTGAGCACATAGTCAAAGGCTGGGTGAACCAAGCCTTCTTCCAAAGCCCGCTCTGCTTCTTTTTCAAACTTAGTGAAGTTTTCAAGGAGCATATCTTGGTCCGATACTTCAAAGGAGTATTTTGAATGCTCATATTCTGGCTGGATAAAGATTTCGCCATATTTAACGCCGTCTGCCCATTCGATGTCGTAAACGGAGTCAACTTCTTGGATATAGGATGCCAAACGTTCCAAACCATAAGTTACTTCGGCTGTGACTGGACCTGTCGCCAAACCACCAACCTGTTGGAAATAGGTAAACTGCGTGATTTCCATACCATCCAACCAAACTTCCCAGCCCAACCCAGCTGAACCTGTTGACGGGTTTTCCCAGTTGTCCTCAACGAAACGAATGTCGTGCTCCAAAGGATTGATGCCCAAACGCTTCAAAGACTCCAAGTAAAGTTCTTGAATATTAGAAGGAGATGGTTTCATAACCACTTGGAATTGGTGGTGCTGATAGAGACGGTTTGGGTTTTCCCCGTAACGACCATCCGCAGGACGACGACTTGGCTCAACATAAGCCGCATTCCATGGCTCAGGACCGATAGCACGCAAAAAAGTGTAGGGACTCATAGTACCAGCACCTTTCTCCGTATCATAAGCCTGCATGAGCAAGCACCCCTGCTCATTCCAAAATTGTTGTAAGGTCAGGATAATTTCCTGGAAAGTAAGTTTTTTTGACATATTTTTCCTTCTTTCTTTAAATCTAAGTCTTTTAGTTTACTTTTAGTACTAGGCAACGAGCTGCAGGCAGTACTGAGGTACGGCAAAGCGAGTTAACGACGTAATAAAAGATAAACTAAATGACGATGTTCTTGCGACGTGAGCCTTCCTAGCCGATACCGCTAGGAAAAGCGAACTAGTACAGCGTCTAGCTCAGTCGCCCTAGCGGATGAACGTGTAACAATTCGACTGAAAGGAGACTATGCCACTGACACTGTGGAAAGTAAGTTTTTTTGACATATTTTTCCTTTTTTCTATGAAGAGTTGCGCGACTTTTCACTCCTTAAAACGATATCTTTTTGAGTGAAATCAACTAGTGGATGTTCGTACTATTAGGTACCGTCTCCTCAAAAACAGCCTGCTCTGCTTTGTCCATGTAGGAACAGGTCATGGCTTCGAGGTCAATGACCCACTTGTAAATGCCTGCTTCTGCTGTTTATTGGCAGAAGGTAGGGAAATCTGTTTGCCCAGCCTGGTGATTGCGTAATATGGTCACAAACTGGTCCAGATTGACTCGGTCCGAAACAGGTATCGTCACTTGATAGCCTTGCTTTTCCAGAGTTTGACCTGCCTTCGAACAATAGACAACCTGGCCAGACTGGATATCCACAGTATTTTCCACCATTCCCCAATCCTTAAAATAGGGCAATCAGTTTGGGAAAATCAGGCCCAGTAAACTGTTCATAACCGCGATTGATATTTTCTAAGGTGAAAATTGGTCTCCTTTCTTTATAATAGCTGTCTTCCAACTTGAGATGAAAAACAAGAAATACTCGGTCGGCAGACAAAAAGAACCACATTCTTCTTCCCCTGTCAACTGACATAGGGGCGTTGAGAACGCGGTTCCACCCTAATTTATTACTTCATTTGTATATTTTTGATTAAGTCGGATAAGTTCACGACTGGGAAAGCGCCAATTATTTCAAGACTGGCTTGGCTTTCACTCTCCCAAGCTCGCTAGACAGGCTTTTGAAACAACCTTCTTTCATGCTTAGTATTGTAGCAAAAAAATCAGTGTTTGTCTACAAAAGCGAGATAAGTCATTGCAGTCCTACTTGTGAAAACCGAACAACATCTTCGATAAATCATAAAATCAATTGATCCCAATCACCTGTTTTAGCAATGTCTACTCGTTCACGAATAATTTGCGCGGAACGATCAAGTAACTCCCGTTCACCCTTTGGTAAATCGAGAACGACTGAGTCTTCAATTCCATTACGTCCAACTAAGGCTGGATAGCCTATATAAGTATCAAAACTTTCCAAATAATGGGATACCGGCAAATTCACTCTGCTATTAGACAAAACTGCCTCAATCAAAGTCTTAGCAGCTGCTGCAATAGCAAAATTGGTATAGCCTTTACCAAAGAATACCGTATGCCCGCCAACACGCGCCTCAACTGCCAGTTGGCTTAATTCATCAGTTGAAACTAGTTGCTGAATTGGCGTTTGATTCACCCTAACTTGACTCCAAGCCGTAAACTGAGAATTTCCATGTTCACCAAGATTATAGCCTGAAACACTGACGGGTGAAACACCAAATTTTTCCCCTACCGCACGCTTCATTCGAGCTGTATCTAGTAAAGTTCCTGTACCGATGACCTTTTCTTTCGGGAAACCTGTGTAAGTTTGATATAGTTGGGTAATCACATCAACTGGATTTGTGATAACGATTAAGATTCCTGAAAAACCAGATGCCACTAATTTCTTAGAAACATCCTTCACTTCCTGACTAGTAAAAGGAAGCTCTGCAAAACGACTATTGGCAGCATTTGCTTGCATTAAAATATTGCCTAAACTAGATACAACAATATCTGCATCGCTTAAGGCTGAATAGTCATTGACGACAAAATCTGCAAAGTAACCTGTATTGGCAACTCGATCTTTCATATCTAGCACGTCTGATGCTACTTTTTTTTCATCCTTATCAATGACCACGTAACTATCAAAGACTTGCGCTGCAATTAAATCATGAAGCAAGGTAGCCCCCACATGTCCAAGTCCAATAATTCCAATCTTTCTAGTCATGAGCTGCTTCCTCCACTATTTCTTCCAGCCGTTGCATAGCGGCAACTACTTCATCAGCTGTAATATCCCGACGAATGTTTACATAACTTTCAGTCGGTACCGTTGCTAGATCAGCAACCTTTTTCATAGCTGATAAGCGATTCTCTTCAACTCCAAATTGGTCCCAACGGTAAATATAGCCATTTTTCTTATAGAAAGGAAGGAGCTTACGAACTTCGTCCTCATCACCCGTCAAACATAATTGAACCAAAATTCCATATGCGACTTTTAGCCCATGCGCAATCCGATGTGTTTCATGCAAAACCGTCAACCCATTGTGCAAAGCGTGGGCACCAGAAACATAATCACTAGTCTGGCAACCAACATTTGCTGCAACAACATAGACTGTGTCAACTATTCGCTTGAAAGCAGGTGTAACCTGTTTCTTATCCACTGCTTCAAGAACAGACTCAGTATCTTGCAAGAGAATATCTTGACTAACCTGTGCAGTTGCCAGAGCTAATTGGACTGTCGCTGGTAAATCCTGTCGCAATTTTCCACGATGGATGGCTTCTAATTCGTACCATTTTGCTAATGTATCTGAAAGTCCACTAATCAAGAACTCTTTGGGAGCATCTACCAGTAAATCATAATCAACGACTGTCATAAATCCAGACCTTTGGCAATAGTCAATCGATTTAAAGGTGTGATCAGGCTGGTAGGCAACTAGAAGCGGTGTTGAGCATGCACATGTCGCGACTAGTGTAGGAATCAACACAACTTCTACATTTAATCGATCAGCAACTCCTTTTGTCGTATCCATGACCTTACCACCACCAATGCCAATGATCACATCTGCTTCCAGATGACGAGCTTGAGCTGCTAATCGTTCCATATCCTCATGACTAGCTGTTTGATCATAGAATAGCACTGGCCAATCTGACTCTTTCCCAAAATGTTTGACAAAGGCCGCATAAGATTTTTGACCAGTTATTACAACAGGGTGTTTAAATAGAGAGAGGCGATCAGGTAACTCTTTAAGTGCTCCTTGTGATGCTACATACTGACCCGGTTCACCTCGAACAAGTTTTGCAAATTCCATAGCCAATCCCTTTCTATTCACTATCGATGATTGATTTTCTTAGTGAGGAAGTCTCCAACAAACTGAACAAAGAAAATCATTATCAGGATTAATAACGTTGCAACAAATGTCACGTCATGGTCAGAACGATTGTATCCATAAGAAATAGCAACATTTCCAAGACCACCCGAACCAATTGCTCCCGCCATTGCTGTATAACCAATCAAGGAAATCAAAGTTAAGGTTGTCACACGAATTAAATCTGGTAGACCTTCACGCAAATAGACGCAAATAATGTCCCAAATCGTTGCTCCTGAAGCTTGTGCCGCCTCAATAACCCCACGATCCATCTCAGATAAAACAACCTGTACCTGACGGGCATAGAATGGAAATACTGATAAAGAGAGAGGAACCAGAGCGGCTGTCATACCAATTGATTTCCCAACAATAAGTTTAGTAACAGGTGAAATAACCGCTAACAAAATGATAAATGGAATGGCACGAAAGAGAGAGGCTACCTTGTCCAAAATCCAGAAAACATATTTATTTTCTAATACACCTCTTGGACCTGTTAATACCAGTAATAAACCAGCCAGCAAGCCTAAGAGTCCTCCAAATACAAAGGACCAGAAGGTCATGTAAATGGTAGATTCGATAGCAATTTTCCAACCATAAGAGGTATCCCACCCCATTTTTATAACATTTGCAAATGTTGATTCAATCCACGCGTTCATGCAAGGTCTCCTTTCAAAATGTTTACTTCAACATTGGCTTCCCGTACGGCTGTCAACGCGCGTTGAATATTTGCCTGTTCACCAGATAAAATAACCACCAATTCACCTACTGGAATATGATCCAAAATTTCAATATTTCCATAAAGAATATTTGATGAAACTTGGTAGAATTTATATAGATCATTGACAATCGCTGTGTCAGTACTTGCACCTGAGTATTTCAATTGCACCAACACACTATTGTCTGGCAATTCTTTCACGATGCCTTGTTGATAAATCTTCACCAAAGCTTCATCAATTCCTGTTGCTGTTTTGATAAAGTCTTTGGTCAATTCTTGTTTTGGATGAGAGAAAATTTCCAACACAGAACCTTCTTCAATCAAACGCCCATCCTGCATCACAGCTACTCGGTTAGCAATATCTTTGACAATCTGCATTTCATGTGTGATGAGAACAATTGTTAAACCTAATTTTTCATTGAGTTCCTGCAAAAGTGCCAAAATTTGCTTGGTTGTTTTTGGATCCAATGCGGATGTGGACTCATCAGAAATCAGAATTTTAGGATCATTGGCCAAGGCTCGTGCAATCGCTACCCGTTGTTTCTGCCCACCAGATAGTTGAGCTGGATAGTTTTCAGCACGGTCAGCCAAACCAACAAGATCAAGTAATTTCTTTACTTTTTCAGCCTTTTCTTCTTTGGACAACCCTGAGTGTTTAAGGGCAAAGGCCACATTTTCTGCTGCAGTTGATTGGGCCATTAGGTTAAAGTGCTGAAAAATCATACCGATATCACGGCGTTTCTCGCGTAACTGAGCTGGAGTCAAAGTTACCTTACCATTTTCAAATAGGACATCCTTATCAACGGTAATAGTTCCACCAGTCGGCACTTGCAAGAGGTTAATCACACGAACAAGAGTCGACTTTCCTGCTCCTGAGTATCCAACGATACCATAAATATCCCCTTGGTTAATATGAATACTCACATCTTTTACTGCTGTAATCTCCCGCTTTTTCTGACGGAAGGTAACATCAATCTTATCTAGTTTAATGATTTCCTTACTCATAGGTTTCTATCAACTCCTCAATAAATTCAACATGTGCAATATAGTCAGTAATCTTAACATTTTCATCACCTGCGTGGTCTCTACTACCTTCATGTCCCAAACCAAAACCAGCAATAGGAACTTCTAGTGCATGAAAAACGGTGTGCATAGGACCAGTGCCAGGGGAGGTTGGTAAAATTGAAACACCATTAGGATAGAATGACTTAGCTAAATCAATGACTTTCAAAATAGCTGGGGCAGACATATCAGAGCGATAAGACTCTTCACCTAGGGTAAAGTTTACCTCAATCTTATCAAACCCTTGATCCGCTAAATATTCCCGAATGCTGTCCAAAACACCTTCTGGACTTAAGCCGGGAACCAGTCGTACTTCCATTTTTGCACTAGCTTGGGCGGGAATTATTGTTTTAACACCCTGACCATAATAGCCTGCATGAATTCCTTCAATCGTAATTGACGGTTCAAAATACAGACGTTTCAGGAGTGCTTTTCTCTCCTCAATCAAGAGGGGCAAGGTCAGGCCATAGATTTCATGTAACCCTTCCGCATGAATCAATGCATATTCCTCAACTAAAGCCAATTCACGCTCATTCGGATCCTGAACCTTCTCATAAATACCAGGAACCTTTATGGTTCCATCTGGTTCCCGTAAACTATTTAATGCTTGTAGCAGGTACCACGGAGCTGAATCAACAACCCCACCAAATGAGGAATGAATATCCAGTGCTGCACTTGTAACGCTCACATCAAAAGTCACAATCCCCTTATTACCGCCGGAAATTTCTAATTGGTTTTTCTTGTTGCGAATTCCTTGTTCCCAAATGAGTAGCTCTGCATGACTCAATTGTTCCTTGTATTTGGCAAGGTATTTATCCAAATCAACAGACGCTGATTCCTCAGCACCCTCCATGATAAAAATAATATTTACAGGCAATTCTCCATGCTTGGCTAAATACTTCTTTACAGCTGTCAGGCGTGCAATAATATGACCTTTATCATCATCAACCCCACGACCATACATTGTATCTTCTGTGATTGTTAACTCAAACGGCTTGCCATTCAACCAAATCTGATCACTATCTGCTGGAACAGTATCATAGTGATTATAGAAGATGATTGTTCGGGCTTCTCGATGATTTGCTGCGAATTTGGCAAGGACAAATGGAGCAGCGTAAGATTTATCCACTAGAACTGATGCTCCTGCCTCTTCAAACAGTACTTGAAGATAGTCAGCTACCTCTTCCAATCCAATTTGTTGAGCGAAAATCGATTTTTTACCAATTAAAGTCTGCAAAAGGTTGATATTTTCTTGTACTATTTCATCTTGCCAAAATTTTGCGATCTGTTCTTGTTCTGTTAAATAGCTCATGAACGTCCCTCCCTAAAAATAGGAATAGAAGCTGAAACATTCGTATCAGCTTCCTCTATTCCTTATCAAAAAATCTTCAATTATTGCGCTGCAACTTCGTCCCAGATTGGGAAGTCAGTTCCACCAGAAGCTCGTGTGATAATTTCTGCTACTTCATCTGTGTTGTATGCTTCAATTAACACTTTAATCGCATCAGCCTTGTCTGAATCTTCCCAGCCTTTTTGTGCTGCAATTACATTATACCATAATTCTGTATTAGGACCTTTTTGCTCGATATAAAGAGCTTTATCTGTGTCTAAACCAGCTTCTTTTGCATAGTTATTGTTGATAACTGCACCATCTACAGATTCAAGTGAACGAGCTGTTTGGCTAGCATCCAATTCTGTAATAGTGATGTTTTTAGGATTACTTTTAACATCTGCAAGTGTTGCCAACTCACCATCCGCAACATCCAAATCAATCAACCCAATTGACTCAAGTAAGAAAAGTGCACGACTTTCATTTGTTGCATCATTTGGAACTGCAATTTCCGCACCTTCTGGAATCTCATCTGTTGAAGTATATTTCTCTTTACCACCTTCAACACCAGAATAGAAACGGATTGGACTATAAATTGTATAACCAGCAACTTGCAAGTCTTCACCATTTTCTTGGTTCCAGTTATTCAAGAAATAAATGTGTTGGAATGCATTGACATCAATATCGCCTTCAGCCAAAGCTTTGTTTGGTTGTGAATAGTCAGTAAACTCAGTCAAGTTAAGTGTTACACCCTTATCTGCAGCCAATTCAGTGATTTTGTCCCACAATTCAGTGGTATAATCATCACGAGTCATGATACCTACATTCAAAGTTTTTGTTTCTGCTGAATCGGATGATGAAGTTGAAGATGAACTACCGCATGCAGTAAGAACACCGATTGATAAAGTTGCTGCTGCTAAACTAAATAATTTTTTTAATTTCATAAAATATATCTCCTTAAAATTAGAACTGTATCTATCTTAACACAGAAATTCAGTTCTGACCAATTGACTTTTTTTATAGATGGCTATAGGTTTTCACTATAGCAAATACAAATGCAATTATAACAATTGATAATAATAAAAGAGGGAACCGCTTCCCTCTTTAAAACACATCTACCAAATAGTGAAATAGCTCTCTGTGCTGTTTACAGTCATTGTACAAAAATTCTGGATGCCACTGTAGACCAAACAGAGCCTGTTTGCCTTTACTTTCATAAGCCTCAATCGTACCATCTCTTGGATCTAGACCAGTCGCGACTAATCCGGGTGCCAAGTCTTTAATACGCTGATGATGAAAGGAATTGATTTGACTTCCTTGAGCAAATAACTTACCGACACGACTTTGTGGTTTGACTTGCAAACGATGGGAGGTGCCCACCAAGTCATTTTGCCAGTGATTAGCAACTTCTTGCTCCAAGCTACCACCAAGTGCAACATTCAGTAACTGCATCCCACGGCAGACTGCAAAAATCGGTTTTCCTTGACGTAAGGCTTCAGCAATCAAAGCCAACTCAAATTCGTCACGTTCTAATAGATAATCATCACTGTCAATTAAACGTTTTTGCCCATATAGAATCGGGTCAACATGCTGACCTCCTGAAAGTATCAACTTATCAATCACGTCAATGTAATCTTTGGCTAAATCAGGAGTTCCCATAGGAATAACTATTGGTACACCACCAGCCTGACGAACACCGTCTGCCAATTCACGCGCAACTGTTACGTAAACTCGACCAGATTTTGTTGGAAATTCTTGTTCATTTCCTGAAATTCCAATAATCACTTTTCCCATAAAAAGCTCCTTTCATTTATTTCGTTCATTGTAGCACGGCTCACTCGCCTTGTCTAATATAGAAGATTTATAGACTGATAAAAATTATTTATCAACAGCCTGTAATACGAAATGGTCCCCGCTGATTTCTTTCCATTCGCCTTCCGTAATGAAATCCTTTAGGAGACCTGTCTGTGACAACTCCTGCAATTGAGCTCTTGCCTGATGGGGATCTAAACTTAAATTGGATTGCAAAAGATAGCGGGTGTAGGGATGTTGGGGATCTTGAAAAATATCCTGCGCAGGTCCAATTTCAACCAAACTACCCTTGTACATGACCGCAATCCTATCAGCAAAATGCTGCACCAAATTTAGGTCATGAGAAATGAAAAGATAGGTTAAACCTAAATCCTCTTGAAGCTGGTTAAGCAAATCCAATATGGTTGCCTGAATCGAAACATCCAGAGCAGAAGTCGGTTCATCACACACGATAAATTGCGGATTGGATACAACTGCCCGAGCGATTCCAATACGCTGGCGTTGGCCCCCACTAAAAGATTTTGGGCGTTTATGTACAGCATCCCCCTGTATACCTACCCTTTCCAACATTGCTAAAGCCCTCTCTTCTGCCTCCTTTTTTGGTAACAAATAAAGCGGTTCTTTGACAAGTTCTAAAGCTGATAGATAGGGATTGAGGGAGGAGTAGGGATCCTGATAGATCACCTGAAGCGCTTGATTATTTAGTTCCTCAGCTGTCAAACCAGGAAAATCTACCTGTCCCTGACTTGCTTTTTCCAGTCCCAAAACAATTTTAGACAATGTCGATTTACCACTGCCAGATTCACCAACCAGACCGAGTGTCTCACCTTTATAAATGGACAAATCAACACCATTTAAAGCATCGACGCGTTGTTCTTGACCTAACCAATTCTTCTTGGAATAGGTCTTTCTCACATCTGAAACTTGTACCAATACTTCTTTAGCCATTTTTCTCCTCCTTTCTCACCCAATGTTCTGGACCAACTTGAACCAACTGACTATCATCGCGATCAGCCGGTACAGGACCTTGACTTGCTTCTAAGCGGGCCGCCCTCAACAAAGATTGCGTATAGGGATGCAAAGACTCTGCAAAAATCGTATCAACAGGTGCATGTTCCACCACCAGGCCGTTTCTCATCACATAGACCTGATCACAAATACCAGCAATTACACTAAAATCGTGACTCACAATTACAACTGTCAACCCTAATTGCTCTTGCAATTCTTTTAGCAAAGCCAAGATTTGAGCTTGAATTGTCACATCTAATGCCGTTGTTGGTTCATCAGCAATTAACATGTCTGGCTTGGTCAATAAGGCCATAGCAATCATGATCCTTTGACGCATGCCACCTGAAAACTCAAAAGGAAATTGTTTGAGACGAAGTTCTGGATTAGAAATTCCCACCTTATCCAACATCTCTAAAATGGCCACTTCCCGCTCTTCCTTGGTCAATTTCGGCTGAAAACGACGAAGAACTTCCCGTAAATGAAACCCAACGGTCCGTAATGGATTCAAAGAGGTCATTGGATCTTGAAAAATCATAGACAAAGGCAAAACCTTTGGATTATGAACTTGCTTTCCATCCATTTCAAATCGATCATAGCTTGCTTCCAAACCTTTTGGTAAAATCCCCATCAAGGATTTCATTGTCAAACTCTTACCGGAACCTGATTCTCCAACAATTCCAACAATTTTTCCTTTGGGAATGGAGAGATCAATCCCTTTGACAAGCATGGTTTGTTCTTTACTTTTTTGATTGATAATGGTGAGGTTACTGATTTCTACCAAGTACTTTGACATTAGTACACCTCTCTTTCAAGGCAATCACGTATGAGATCACCGATAATATTAAATGAATAGATGGTCAATAGGATAAAAAGTCCCGGTAAGATTGCCATATGCGGAGCACTCTGTAAGGTAGACTGGGCATTTTGTAAAAGACTACCCCAAGATGCTAAGGGCTGTTGAATCCCCATTCCTAAGAAACTAAGAGCTGATTCTGTCATAATGGCTGAAGAAATACTGGTTGAGGCCGTTACAATCAAGGTCGGTAAGATTGCTGGCAGGATGTGTCGCCAAACAATCAATGGTTTCTTTAAACCTATAAAGGATGCGTAGCCAACATAATCTGCCACCTTTGCTTTTAAGGTTTCAGCCCGTAACATCCTAGCAATACTCATCCATGAAAAACCACCAATCACAATAATGATTGTGGATAAACCAGGCTTTAAAAAGATACTGAGAACAATCACTAAGACTAGCCAAGGAATGGATGACAGCACATCTACTACCCGCATAATGGCATTATCCCATTTTCCTCCTAGATAGCCTGCTGTGATGCCAACCAAGCTGCCAATGGTCACTGATGCAGCCATTGCCAACAAGCCAACTAAAAGAGAGATCCGTCCCCCATAAATAACACGAATAAAATAATCACGCCCTACTTGATCGGTTCCAAACCAATGCTCAGCACTAGGCCCTTGGTTCATTTGACTGACATCCGTTACATTTGGATCAATAGGAATCAACGGCGCAATGAGAGATAAAATAATCAAGAAAAGAATAAAAAGAAGAGAGAAAAGATAGAGTGGCGAACTCTTCAAAGTCTCCTTGAATTGTTTAAGAATCATTGTCCCTCTCCTCCTTTCCAAATACGTGGATCGACGACAGCATAGAGAATATCTGAAAAGAGATTCCCTAGAATAACTAAGGTCGCAGACAAAAGCATGACAGCCATAATCACTGGATAGTCCAAACTCTTAGTAGCCGCTGTCAAATAAGGACCTACACCAGGCCAAGCAAAAATAGTCTCTGTGATAATAGCACCCGTTACCAACATTGGTAAGGCCATCCCAACTTGAGTCACGACAGGAATTAAAACATTGCGGGCCACATGTTTCCCAAAAATTTCAAACGGTTTAGCTTTGAAAGCTTCTTGAACGGTTACATAATCTTTTTCAACCTCTACAATCGCTGACGCTCGAATAAACCGAATCAACTCAGGTAAAAATGCCATGGTCAATGTAAGATAAGGTAAGGCAAAATGAGCTAGAAAATCAAGAACATCTCCTTCCTTTCCCAAAGTGTACATTCCGATAAACGGAAACACTCGCCACTTATAACCAAAGAAATAGATTAAAATCATAGCAAACCAGAAAGTTGGTACCGCAATGCCCACAGATGCAAAGGCATCAATGACTTTATCAGCCCATTTGCCACGTTGGGAAGCTGAAACAAGCCCAAGTGTAATGGCTAAGACAAGAGCCGTCAAATATGCTGGTAAAACCAAGGAAATCGTGTTGGGAATTTTTTCGGCCAAATCTGCCCCAATCGAGTGTTGAGTCATGAGGGAAAAACCCAAATTTCCCGATAAAATCCCCTTCAACCATACAAAATATTGAACTAAAAATGACTGATCCAAACCATATTTTACCTTCAACAAATCAATTTGTTCTTGACTCATATTTGGTGTTGTCATTGAATCAATGACATCAAAGGGGGCTAACTGAATCAATGAAAACACAATGAAAGAAATCAACAGCAAGAGGGGAATTGCCTGTAAGATTCTTTTTAAAATATAACGAAACATACATCCTCCAAAAACGAGAAAAAGAGGGGAGGAGTTTTCGGCAATTTGCCACTCCTTCTCCTCTTTGGGAGCAAGGAAAATCCCTCTTCCATCCCATATTATACTTATTCAATTGTTAATTTAGACGGATCTTCAAATGTATAAATTGGAATTAATCCAGCTTCTTCAACATTTTTTACACGATTGTTAACTGCCAAAACTTTTTTGTTATCTACGATAGGGTAGATGACAGCTAGATCAGCCAATGTTGCTTGCAAATTATCATAAATTTGCTCACGTTTTGTTTGATCCAATTCAACAGCACCTTGTTCAAAGAGACTGTCAACCTCGCTTGACGCCAATTTAAAGTAATTTGAAGCACCACCAGTTTTAAACAAACGAGCATACTGATCAGGGTCATTTCCCATGATGTAGCCACCCAAGAAGAGGTCATATGCTGTAGAACCTTCTTTTTTCAACTCTGTAAAGAGCGCTGTAGAGTCTCCACCTGCCAATTCAACAGTAACACCAATTGCTGCTAATTGTTGTTGAATCAAAGTAGCTTGCAAGGTTTGGGCTGCATCTGATGATGAGTATCCAAGATTCACAGTCAGATTGCTGACACCTGCTTCTGCTAAGAGTTGTTTTGCCTTCTCAATATTTTGTTCATATTTCTCAACATCTTCTGTCACATATGGATTGGCAACTGGTAAGAATGAATATGGCGTTTCATAGTATTTCTTATCAAGATAGGCCGCTTGGTTAAGCTCCTCTTTATTCAACGCATAAAGTAAGGCTTGACGAACTCTCACATCTTTCAATTCTTCAGTTGAGGTATTGAGACCAAGATAGCCAATACGGTTTTCACTATAAGCATATGTTGTAATGGTATCGGTGCTCAAATCTTTAATATCTGATGGAAGCACAAAGGCCGCATCTACTTCACCAGTTTGGAGTGCTACTTTAGTGGTGTCTGCACTTTCAATGATACGAAGAACGAGATTATCAATTTTAGCTTTACCCTTGTAATAGTACTCATTCGCTGCTAATTTGATGTATTCACCATGTTTGTACTCCACAAACTTGTATGGACCAGTCCCGACAGGTGTCGCTGTCAACTGACTAGCAGAAAAGTCGGCTTCATCCTTGAACACATGTTGAGGAATGATGTAGGTTTCCGTCACAATATTGTCCAAAGCTGGCGCTGAAACAGCTGGAAGAACAAACTTCACAGTGTAATCATCCACCTTCTCGACTGTTACAGGTTGACCATTGATATATAAACCATCTGATCCACCATTTTCTTCTTTAATCTTTTGTTCATAAGTAAAGACAACATCATCAGCTGTAAATTCTTCACCATCAGACCATTTTACATCTTGACGAAGTTTCACTGTGATACTAAGTCCATCTTCGGCTACTTCATAAGAATCTGCCAATTCATTGACATAACTACCATCAGCCTCTACACGAATAAGTGGAGAATAGATAAAATTTGTCAAGGTCAATCCCCAACGATCGCTTGTATTAATTGGGTTGGTTGAACTTGGATCTCCATTAATAGCATATGTAAATGTTTCTGTGTCAGCTGATGAGCTAGAACTTGATGTAGTCGTTGATGAACCACCGCTTGCGCAAGCTGCCAAGGTTACCACCGCAACCGTTGAAAGCAAACCTGCAAGCCATTTCTTTTTCATTACATTTTCCTCCAATTTTCAAAAGTAGTACTAGTCTATCAAGGAATACCCTATTTGACCAATATATAAAATTTATCACGACTTAAAGAAAAACTATGACCTCTGTTTAGTTACACCATCATTCTACTAGCAAAAACAAGCTATCATTTTTAAGTTATTAATAATATAGAAAAAAATTAAGCTTGGTCTCTTAAAAAACGGTATAGCTAAAAACTATAGCTTCCTCTAATTTTTTACAATTATACAAGTGTTCTTTTTTTTGTTAGGATAGGTTCATAAAAATATTTTGGAGGAACTACCATGACGACTACCATTATCGGCTTCCCACGAATCGGAGAACACCGCGAATTAAAATTTATTACTGAAAAATACTTTAGAAATGAAATTCCACAGGAAGAACTTTTGCTTGCTGCCAAAGAATTGCGTGCTAAACATTGGAATATTGTAAAAGAGGCAGGCATTACTGAAATCCCAAGCAACGACTTCTCACACTATGACAATGTTTTGGATGCAGCAGTACTATTCAACATCGTACCTAAAGCAGCACAAAACCTTGATTTGACTGACCTTGAAAAATACTTCGCTTTGGCGCGTGGCTATCAAGGAGAAAAAGGGGACGTTCGTGCTAGACCGATGAAAAAATGGTTCAACACCAACTACCACTATATCGTTCCAGCTATTGAAAAAGACACAGAAATCAAACTAGCTGGTCAAAAGATTTTCGATGAATTCCAAGAAGCAAAAGACTTAGGTATCTCAACTCGACCAGTCTTAATCGGACCATTTACTCTCTTACAATTAACTGATTTTGAAGAAGGTTTAACTGCTACTGATTTCGCTGATAGCTTAGTTGCAGCCTATGGACAAGTTTTTAAAAAATTAGCAGAACTTGGCGCTGAAAAAATCCAGCTGGACGAACCGAGCTTGGTCAAGGATTTGACTGCAGATGAAAAAGCCCTGTTCCTAAATATCTATCAAACTCTCTTGGCAGACAAAAAAGGCTTGCAAGTCCTCATCCAAACCTACTTCGGTGATGTTCGTGATATTTACACAGAATTGACTAACCTACCAGTCGATGCCATCGGTCTTGACTTTGTAGAAGGTAAGGAAACTGCTGCACTTGTTGCAACAGGCTTCCCAGCTGACAAGACCCTTTACGCTGGTATCGTCAACGGTAAAAATATCTGGCGTAACCATTATGAAAAGAGCTTGGCTATTCTGGATGCTATTCCAGCTGAAAATGTCGTCCTATCAACTTCTTGCTCTCTTCTTCACGTGCCTTTCACAACAGCAAATGAAGAGTTTGAACCCGCAATTCTCAACCACTTTGCCTTTGCAGTTGAAAAATTGAACGAATTGCGTGATTTGGATGCCATTCGTAATGGACAAGGTGAGATAGCCCTAGCAGCAAACAAGGAACTTTTCTCCCTTGAACGAGTTGGTCGTGACAAAGTGCTCGCAGACCGTCTTGCAGGACTGACAGACGCTGACTATACACGCCTACCAGTCTTTGCAGAACGTGAAGCCATTCAACGTGAGAAATTGAACTTACCACTTCTTCCAACAACAACGATTGGATCTTTCCCTCAAACAAAAGAAATTCGCAGCACACGCTTGGCTTTCCGCAAAGGAAATATCTCAGAAGAAGAATACGATACATTTGTTAAAGCTCAAATAGACGAATGGATTGCATGGCAGGAAGAAGTTGACTTCGATGTCTTGGTTCATGGTGAGTTTGAACGAAACGACATGGTAGAATACTTCGGTGAAAACCTTTCTGGTTATCTCTTCAGTAAGAACGGATGGGTCCAATCATATGGTATGCGTGGGGTAAAACCACCGATCATCTGGGGGGATGTGACGCGCTTGAACCCAATCACTGTTAAATGGTCAAGCTATGCACAAAGCCGTACAAACAAACCAGTTAAAGGTATGTTGACAGGGCCAGTAACCATCCTCAACTGGTCATTCCCTCGTGAAGATATTTCTATTAAAGAATCAACTCTTCAAATCGCCCTTGCTATCAAGGAAGAAGTTCTTGACCTTGAAGCAGCGGGTATCAAGATTATCCAAATTGACGAAGCAGCTTTACGTGAAAAATTACCACTTCGTCGTAGCGACTGGTACAGTGAATATTTGGATTGGGCGATTCCAGCCTTCCGATTAGTTCACTCAACTGTTGCACCAGATACTCAAATTCACACTCACATGTGCTATAGCGAATTTACAGACATTATTCCTGCCATCGACAATATGGATGCGGACGTTATCTCCTTTGAAGCCAGCCGTTCAAATCTCGTTATCTTAGATGAACTCAAGGCTAAGAATTTCCAAACTCAGGTAGGTCCTGGTGTCTATGATATCCACTCCCCACGTGTTCCATCTGTAGAAGAAATTTCTCATACGATAGAAGCTATTCTTGCTAAAGTACCAAAAGAAAAAGTGTGGATTAACCCCGACTGCGGTCTTAAAACTCGTGGTGAAAAAGAAACAAAAGTCAGCCTTATCCACTTGATTCAAGCAGCTAAGGCAGCCAGAAAGGAACTCTAATTTATGATTGGTCAAACCCCAAGTCTCTCATTTGAAATTTTTCCTCCAAAACCAGAAGTAGGCAATGAAAAAATTATCCACGCGCTTAATGAGATGCAGGGTTTGGCCCCTCACTTTATTAGTGTGACTTGTAGCAACAACAATTTGAATGTTGAGGAAACAACTGTTAAGTTGGCAAACCATGTGCACAATGAGTTACATATTCCAACCATTGCACACTTACCTGCGGCTTATCTAACAAAGGAAAAAGTTCGTTCTGTTCTTCATTCTCTCGACGAAATTGGTGTCCATCAGATTTTAGCCCTGCGTGGAGATATTATCAATGAGCTTTCTCCAAAGGAGGATTTCAAATATGCAACTGATTTAGTTTCCTTTATCAAGGAAGAAGCTCCTCAATTTGATATCATCGGAGCTTGCTATCCAGAAGGACATCCTGAATCGTCAAACGCAGTATCAGATATCAAGAACCTAAAAAAGAAAGTGGACGCAGGTTGTTCGACATTAGTATCACAACTCTTCTTCGATAATGAAGCCTTCTACAATTTTCAAGAGAAATGTATTCTAGCAGACATCGAAGTGCCTATTATTGCAGGTATCATGCCTATTATCAACAGGAATCAGGCACTTCGACTCTTGAAAACGTGTGAAAACATACGCTTGCCCCGTAAGTTTAAAGCCATTTTAGAAAAATATGAGCACGATCCTGAATCACTTCGGGCTGCAGGTCTTGCCTATGCTGTGGATCAAATTGTTGATTTGGTCACTAATGATGTGGCTGGTGTCCATCTTTATACAATGAATAATGCTGAGACAGCAAGGACTATTCACGAAGCAACTCATGCCTTATTCAAACATTATAGTTAACGCATTCCCCCTTGGACTTTTCGTTTAAGGGGTCTTCTATTTACAAATTTCCTCATATAGCTAATACAAACCATTTTACATTTCTTCAATTTGTCTCAAATTAGTCGTAACCCGCTTCCTACATTCTATATATTTGACAAAAAACCTGGTTTCTTAGAAACCAGGTTGATGTATATAAACCATGTTAGATAATGGCCAAAATGATAAAGTTTAAAATAAACAGTGCTGTAGCACCCCAAAGAATTGGGTGAATTTCTTTAGCCTTACCTGTTGAAACTTTTACCAAGCAATAGAAGATAAAGGCTGCTGCAATACCGTAAGAGATAGAGAAGCATAGTGCCATAAAGAAGGCTGCAAAGAAGGCTGGAAGCGCATCTTCAAATCGGCTCCAATCCACATCAAGGAATGAAGATACCATCATGACACCGACAATAATCAAGGCTGGAGATGTCGCTGCCGCTGGCACGATTCCAACAAATGGCAAAATAAGAATAGAAAGAAGGAAGAGAACTGCTGTTGTGACAGCTGTCAAACCTGTACGCCCACCTGCTGAGATACCTGCAGCAGACTCAACATAGGTTGTGGTATTTGAAGTACCAAAGATGGCACCAATAGATGTACCAATTGCATCTGCAAAGAGCGCTCTATCCATTTTTGAATTGAAACCTGTGCCATTTTCAAGTGCTTTTTCATCTTCAGCAGAGAAGATACCAGTCTTACGACCTGTACCAATGAAGGTACCCAAAGTATCGAATGTATCTGACAAACTGAATGCAAAAATGGTCATCAATACTAATGGTAAACGGCTTGAATCAGCAAATAGTGAGCCGATTCCTCCAAAGGCTGCAAGGAAGGTTGTCCCTAATTCTCCAAATGCTGAACCAATATGATTATCTGCAAAATTAATAGAAGATAAATCAACTACACCTGCTGGGATACCTGCTACAGTTGTCGCGATAATACCAATCAAGATAGCACCACGTACATTCTTAATAACCAAAACAGCTGTAAGAATCAGACCAAATACAGTAAGAAGTACACTTGGATCAGTGAAGGTTGAGATAGAAGGAACTACACCACCGCCAGCTAAGACAGAGAAAACACCATTTGAGAATGTTTCTGCTGTTGCATCCGCCGGGGCAACACCATTGACTGTAATGATATCTGAACCAGATGTTAGGAAAGTAATCAAGTTAGAATTTTTGAAACCAAGGTAGGCTACAAATACCCCAATACCTCCACCAATAGCATGTTGCAAGCTAACAGGAATCGCCTTAATAATACTTTTACGAACTTTTGTAACTGTGATAAAGATATTAAACAAACCACACAAGAATACCATACCAAGTGCTTCTTGCCATGTGAAGCCCAAACCAATAACTACTGTATAGGTGAAGAAGGCATTCAACCCCATACCTGGTGCCAAAGCATAAGGTACATTTGCAAATAGTCCCATTACTAATGTAGAGACCGCACTGGCAATAATGGTCGCCAAGAAAACAGCTTGTGTTGGCATACCCGCAACACTCAAAATGCTTGGGTTGACAAATAAAATATATGACATTGCAAAGAATGTCGTAAGCCCTGCCATAATCTCTGTCGAAACAGTCGTGTTATGTTCTTTTAGTTTAAAAAACTTGTCCATTTTTCATTTTTCTCCTTTATTCACGTATTCACGAACAATAAACTTATTATACCGGAAATAAAATAATATTTCAATAGAAATGAACGCTTTTTCCGGTAATTTTTACAGATTCCCCTTAAATGTTTGTTGAAACGTTCGTTTTTTGTGAACTATATTGCATTCTCTACTATTAAATAGCTGAACTATTAATTTTTTGATTATCTTACTTGTTTTTGATATACTGTCACTTATTAGCTATAAAACGGAGTAATATAAACATTAAATGATGAAGAAAAAAATGATAGCAATTGATTTGGATGGAACGCTTTTAAATCAAGAAAGCCAATTATCCGAGTACACAATCTCTACAATTAAAAAAGTAAGAAAACAGGGACACCTAGTTTTAATTGCTACTGGACGCCCCTATCGGATGGCTGAAACATTCTATCAACAACTGGGGTTAGATACACCGATGATTAATTTTAACGGGTCATTGGTACATATTCCAAATCGAAGATGGGAATGGGAAAAGAGTGTTTTAATCGATAAAAGCTATCTATTAGAATTTTTAAAATCTGAAGATACATTTGAAGCCGAGTTTATTGCTGGTGAGTATAAAAATAAATTCTTTATTACACAAAATCATCTGGACCGAGTTGATCCTAGCTTGATGGGAGTTGAACAAATAACACCTGACACACTTATTAAACCTGAATTAATCACTTCTGACCCACATTCAATCCTCATGCAGACAAGAGCAACTGATAAATACGCACTTGCGGAAGAAATGAGATCTTATTTCAATAATGAATTAGAAATCAATACCTGGGGTGGACCTCTCAATGTATTGGAAACCTGTGCAAAAGGTGTTACTAAGGCTTCAGCTTTGATTTATTTATTGGATATATTTCAATTAGATGCAAAAGATTTGATTGCATTTGGGGATGAACATAATGATGTAGAAATGCTTGACCTCGCTGGAAAAGCATATGGCATGAAAAACTGTAGTGACACACTTCGCCCCCATGCTGATCAGATGACTGAATTTGCCAATTTTGAAGATGGTGTCGCAAAAGAATTAGAAAAATTATTTTTATAAAAAATTATAGGCTCTGAAAAATTATTTTCAGAGTTTTTGTTTTGTACAAAAGCTATGATATCAGGAGTTCTGCGACCAATAAAACATATGCGAAGCGGTATTATTTTATAATTTTTCTGAAAGTTTTCCCAAACTTATTTACATATATACTTGACATTCTTCTGTAAGCGTTTTATAATATACACGTTACAAGGAATATGAAGGTCTTCTCAGACTTTCATAGGATCTAAAAAAATTTAGGAGGATCAATAATGAGTATTGGAATCATTATTGCAAGTCATGGCGAATTTGCTGCTGGTATTCATCAGTCAGGTTCAATGATCTTTGGCGAACAAGAAAAAGTACAAGTCGTTACTTTTATGCCAAGTGAAGGTCCTGATGATTTATATGCCAAGCTGAATGCAGCCGTTGACGCATTCGATGCCGATGATGAAGTTTTGGTTTTGGCTGACCTTTGGAGTGGTTCACCATTTAACCAAGCAAGCCGCGTAGCTGGTGAAAATCCAGACCGCAAGGTAGTCATCATCACAGGTCTAAACTTGCCAATGCTTATCCAAGCATACACAGAACGTATGATTAATGCTTCTGCTGGTGTGGAAGAAGTTGCGGCAAACATTATTAAGGAAGCTAAGGATGGAGTGAAGGTTCTTCCAGAAGAACTTCAACCAGCTGAAGCTACTCCTGTGGCAACTGCCACTCCTGCTGCACCTCAAGGTGCTATCCCTCCAGGAACTGTTATTGGTGACGGCAAGTTGAAAATCAACTTGGCTCGTATCGATTCGCGTCTCTTGCATGGTCAAGTGGCAACTGCTTGGGTTCCTGCTTCTAAAGTAGATCGTATTATCGTTGCATCTGATACGGTTGCAAAAGATGAATTGCGCAAACAACTCATCAAACAGGCTGCACCTGGTAACGTAAAAGCGAACGTTGTACCAATCAAGAAATTGATTGAGGTATCAAAAGACCCTCGCTTTGGTAATACACATGCCTTGATTCTTTTCGAAACGCCTCAAGAAGCTCTTGAAGCGATTGAAGGTGGACTTGAAATCAAAGAATTGAATGTCGGTTCTATGGCTCACTCAACTGGTAAAACAATGGTCAACAACGTATTATCAATGGATAAAGATGACGTTGCAACATTTGAAAAATTGCGTGACCTTGGAGTGAAATTTGACGTTCGTAAAGTACCAAACGATTCGAAAAAAGACTTGTTTGAACTTATCAACAAGGCAAACGTAAAATAAATCGATCTGTTAGTATAGAAAGGATTACAACATGTCAGATATTACATTTATTTCTGCAATTCTCGTTGTCATCGTTGCCTTCTTCGCTGGTCTTGAAGGTATCCTTGACGAATTCCAATTTCATCAACCATTGGTCGCTTGTACCCTTATTGGTCTCGTTACTGGTAACTTAGCTGCAGGTGTTATGCTTGGTGGTTCTCTACAAATGATTGCCCTTGGTTGGGCTAACATCGGTGCAGCTGTTGCTCCTGACGCCGCTCTCGCTTCAGTTGCTGCTGCTATCATCATGATTAAAGGTGGAGACTTCTCAACTGAAGGTATTGCCGTTGCTACTACAACTGCTATCCCTCTTGCAGTAGCTGGTCTTTTCCTTACTATGATTGTACGTACAATCTCAGTCGGTCTTGTACACGGTGCTGATAATGCTGCAAAAAGTGCTAACTTTGCTGCAGTAGAACGTTACCACTTATTTGCTCTCCTTCTCCAAGGTTTGCGTATCGCCATTCCTGCTGCTCTTCTTCTTGCAATGCCAGCTGAAGCTGTTCAATCTGTTCTTGAAGCAATGCCAGAATGGCTCAAAGGCGGTATGGCTGTCGGCGGTGGTATGGTTGTAGCCGTAGGTTACGCTATGGTTATCAACATGATGGCAACTCGTGAAGTTTGGCCATTCTTCGCACTTGGTTTTGCATTTGCTGCAATTAGCCAATTGACTCTTATCGCACTTGGTGTTATCGGTGTTGCAATTGCCATTATCTACCTTAACTTGTCTAAACAAGGTGGTTCTGGTAACGGTGGTGCTTCATCTAACGACCCAATCGGCGATATTCTTGAAGACTACTAAGAGAAGGGAGATTTAACCATGTCAGAAAAAATTCAACTTTCCGTAAGCGATCGTAAAAAAGTTTGGTGGCGTTCAACCTTCCTTCAAGGTTCTTGGAACTACGAGCGTATGCAAAACTTAGGTTGGGCATATGCAATGATTCCAGCTATCAAAAAACTCTACACTAAAAAAGAAGATCAAGCTGCTGCCCTTGAGCGCCACTTGGAATTCTTCAACACACACCCATATGTTGCTTCTCCAATCCTTGGTGTAACACTTGCCCTAGAAGAAGAACGTGCTAATGGTGCTGAAATCGACGACAAAGCAATCCAAGGTGTGAAAATCGGTATGATGGGACCTCTTGCAGGTATCGGTGACCCAGTTTTCTGGTTTACTGTTCGTCCGATTCTCGGTGCCCTTGGTGCTTCACTTGCAATGACTGGTAACATCGTTGGTCCACTTCTATTCTTTATCGGATGGAATGCTATCCGTATGGCCTTCCTCTGGTATACTCAAGAATTTGGTTACAAAGCTGGTAGTGAAATCACTAAAGACATGTCAGGTGGTATCTTACAAGATATTACAAAAGGTGCTTCTATCCTTGGTATGTTCATCCTTGCTGTACTTGTTCAACGTTGGGTTTCTATTAATTTCTCTGTAAACCTTCCTGCTAAACAATTGCCAGAAGGTGGCTACATTGTCTTCCCAGAAGGTACAGTTACTGGTACTGAGTTGAAAGGTATTCTTGGTCAAGCTCTTAGCGGATTTAGCCTTGAACCAACTCAAGCACAAACTTTACAAGGCCAGTTGGACAGTTTGATTCCAGGTTTGATGGGACTTCTCCTTACTTTCCTCTGCATGTACTTGCTTAAGAAAAAAGTAACACCAATCACAATGATTATCGGTCTCTTCATCGTAGGTATTCTTGCTCGTTTCTTCGGAATTATGTAATCAATTACCCCGCAAATGCGGGGTTTTATGATATAATGAATATCTAAGAAGGGAACACTATGGCACAATCACAAAATACAAGCATTGAGCTACAAACCACAGGAGTTTCTTACATGGGATTTGGTGGTAAGGTTGGCAAATTTTTACTTGGTGACAAGGCTCTAGAATTCTATCCTGATAGCAACGTTGAGCGCTATATCCAGATTCCTTGGTCAGAGATGACTAGCATTGGTGCAAATGTTTCTGGAAAAAAAATCAGTCGACATTTTGAAATTTACACCAAAAAAAGTCGATTCCTGTTTGCTTCCAAAGACTCTGGTAAGATTCTCAAAGTTGCTCGTGAGCATATCGGAAATGAGAAAGTCGTCAAATTACCAACCCTCATTCAAACAATTGGAAGAAAAATTTTTAATCTATTTGCCAAAAAATAGAAAATCAAGTATAATAAGATAAACGGATAAGTAATTAGTTTAGCTTTTCAGAAAGTCTGCGGTTGCTGTGAGCAGATAAGTAAAATTAATGAAATTCTACCGTTGCTACTAAAATTAAATATTAAAAAGTGCACACATGTGAAACTGGATGGAACCGCGGTAAATATCGCTCCAGTAGTTACTCATGTGTGCGTTTTATTTTAAAAAAAAGAAAGGAAAGTTCAATTTCATCGTCACTCAAGATGCTAAAAATTGAACTAGAGCATTAGGCTCTGTCAAAGTAAAAAGCCACCTAAAAAATCTAAACTTTCTAGTAACTTTCTACTTTGACTTGTAGCTACTCTGCTCTGGGTATTCATAGTTATGTTAGATATAAAACGTATTCGTACAGATTTTGACGGAGTAGCTTCTAAATTAGCTACACGTGGTGTAACTGCTGAAAGCTTGGAAAATATCAAAGAATTGGATGCAAAACGCCGTGAAATCTTGGTTACTGTAGAAGAATTAAAAGCTGAACGTAACACAGTTTCTGCAGAAATTGCCCAAGCAAAACGTAACAAAGAAAATGTAGATGATAAGATTGCTGCTATGCAAAAATTGTCTGCAGATGTGAAAAATTTAGATGCAGAACTCTTCGAAATTGATGAAAAACTAAATGCCATCCTTGCAGTTCTTCCAAATACTCCTCATGATTCTGTTCCAGTTGGGGTAGACGAAGAGGAAAACGTGGAAGTTCGCCGTTGGGGAACACCCCGTGAATTTAATTTCGAGCCAAAAGCTCACTGGGATTTGGGTGAAGACCTTGACATTCTGGACTGGGAACGTGGTGCAAAAGTAACTGGTGCTCGTTTCCTTTTCTACAAGAATTTAGGTGCTCGTTTGGAGCGTGCCCTTTATAACTTCATGTTGGATGAGCATATCGCAGAAGGCTACCAAGAAATTATCACGCCTTATATGGTTAACCGTGACTCAATGTATGGTACCGGTCAATATCCAAAATTTAAAGAAGATACGTTTGAGTTGACTGATACTAACTATGTCCTCATTCCAACTGCGGAGGTGCCATTGACCAACTACTACCGCAACGAGATTTTGGAAGAAAAAGACTTGCCAATCTACTTCACAGCTATGAGCCCATCTTTCCGTTCTGAGGCAGGTTCTGCTGGTCGTGATACCCGCGGTCTTATCCGCCTCCACCAATTCCACAAGGTAGAAATGGTCAAATTTGCCACACCAGAGCAATCTTATGATGAATTGGAAAAAATGACAGCAAACGCAGAAAATATCCTTCAAAAATTAGGCTTGCCTTACCGCGTTTTGTCCCTCTGTACAGGGGATATGGGCTTCTCAGCAGCCAAAACCTATGACTTAGAAGTCTGGATTCCTGCCCAAAATGCCTACCGTGAAATCTCAAGCTGTTCAAATACCGAGGATTTCCAAGCCCGTCGTGCCCAAATCCGCTACCGCGATGCTGCTGACGGCAAGGTCAAATTGCTCCACACCCTCAATGGGTCTGGTTTGGCAGTTGGTCGTACTGTGGCTGCCATCCTTGAAAACTACCAAAATGAAGACGGCTCTGTTACTATTCCCGAAGTACTCCGTCCATACATGGGTGGGGTAGAAGTTATTAAACCATAGGAGTGAGATATGAAGCCAAAGAAATGGTATAAAGATAAAAGTCGTAAAGAAATTGCTGGTGTTATTGCTGGACTATATGACTATTTTGACCTGTATGAAAACTATGGTTGGAAGTTAGAAAACGTTCGATTGGTTGTCATCTTCTTGGCCATTATCACTAATTTACCTTTTTTAACTGCCTATATCGTTCTGGCAATACTTTTACCTGATAAATCAGAATTAAATTAAAATAAAAAACGTTTCCGTTATCCAACTGACTAACAGAAACGTTTTTTTGGATCCAAAATCCACTTCTCCATGTAGACCATGTCCATAGCTTCTTGTTCAGGTTCGGTTTTGACAAGTTTTTCATAGAAAGCGACTAATCTAGGCTCCTGTAAGACGGTACAGAGCACACAACGGATAACTTGTCAGATAAAGGCTTTCTAATTCTAGCATAGCCTTGTGACCATAGCCTTTTCCTCTGTGGTCTGGATCAATGCCAATCATGTCTAACCAGCCCTGGTCAGCATCTTCAGCGACCGTTGTTCGTACTAAACCGACTGACTGTGTGCCCTTCCTCGACAATCTTGTAGTAGGTGCAATTTGGTCGTGCAAATCCTGATTGAAAATAGTCCATAGCTTCAATAGCAAGGTTGTACTGGTCCTGATAAGTTTCATACAAAGCTGCAAATGCTCGGTGCTGAATAGGTAGCAATTCTTCTGCGTTTGATAGATCTGCTTTTACTAACATGGAAAACCTCCTGAAATGATTTTATCCCTTGTATCAAATCTAGAAAAAAATACTAGGTCTTCCTAGTACTTTCTAAAGCGTTGATAGCGGTTTTCGAGCAGCTCATCTAGTGGCAAGGTCTGCAGTTGAGCCAACTGGCTGACCAGGTTTTCCTTGATGTCAGCCAAGACTTCCTTGGTAGCTCTGCCATTTTCCAAAACAACCCGATCGACCACTTGGAGTTTCTCCAACTCGTATGACGTGATCTTCATGAGTTCTGCTGCTTCCATGGCCCGACTGCCGTCTTTCCAGAGGATAGAGGCAAAACCTTCAGGGCTGAGGACAGCGTAAATAGAGTTTTCCAGCATCCAGACCTGGTCTGCGACTGCTAGAGCAAGAGCCCCACCAGATCCTCCCTCACCGATGATAATGGCGATAATAGGCACCTTGAGGTCGCTCATCTCCATGAGGTTTCGGGCAATGGCCTCGCCCTGTCCACGCTCCTCTGCACCGACGCCTGGATATGCTCCTGCAGTATTAATAAATGTGACAACTGGGCGACCAAACTTCTCCGCCTGCTTCATAAGGCGAAGGGCCTTGCGGTAACCTTCAGGATGGGGCTGACCAAAGTTGCGTTTAAGGTTGTCCTGGAGGTTCTTGCCTTTTTGGATTCCAATAACTGTCACAGGCTGACCTTCTAGAAATCCGATACCACCGACCACAGCACCGTCATCGCGGAAGTTTCGGTCACCATGTAACTCAATAAAATCATCGAAGAGTTGCGTGGCATAGTCTAAGGTCGTCAAGCGTGCCTGATCACGTGCCAAACGGATCATACGTGCAATATCACTGGTCATCTTACACCTCCATGCATTCTCAGCAAGCGACTAATCGTCGTCGGTAAATCTTGGCGTTTGACAATGGCATCAACAAAGCCATGTTCTTGTAAAAATTCAGCCTTCTGGAAATCGTCTGGCAAATTTTCCCGTACAGTTGACTCAATCACGCGCCGCCCTGCGAATCCAACCAGGGCCTGTGGCTCAGCCAAGATAATATCTCCTTCCATAGCAAAACTAGCCGTCACACCTCCTGTTGTCGGGTCAGTCAAGACCGTCAAGTAAAAGAGACCCACATTAGAATGACGTTTTACTACAGCTGAAATTTTGGCCATTTGCATCAGACTCATAATGCCCTCCTGCATTCGAGCACCGCCAGATGCGGTAAAGAGTACAACTGGGAGTCGCTCTTCCATAGCGAGTTCGAAAAGACGAGTGATTTTCTCACCGACCACCGTTCCCATAGAGGCCATGATAAAGTTTGAGTCCAAAATCCCCAAAGCTACTGAATGACCACCAATTTTCGCCCTACCAGTCAAGACTGCCTCATCCAGTCCCGTTTTCTGACGATTTTCAGACAACTTTTCAAGATAATTTGGAAAATCGAGCGGATTTTTCGTGTCAATTCCTGTAAATAATTCCTCAAATGTTCCCTCATCTATCGTCAAATTCAGACGTTCATAGGCTGTAATTCGAAAGTTATATGAACAATGGTGACAGACTTTTTCTGGTCCAAGATCTCGTTTGTACAAAATCTCTTTACAAGCAGGACACTTCGAAAAGAGTTCATCTGGCACTTCCGGCTTTGTTTGAATTGCCTTTTCTGTCCGTGAACGATTGGGACTGATGCGAATATACTTATCCTTTTTACGAAACAAAGCCATACTTCTCTCCTAATTTACTTTTTTAATTCTTCTTGATAGTGCGGTAAAAACTCTTCCATAAGATAGGCTGTATCATAATCACCAGCCACAACACGTTTGTCAGAAATCAAGTGCAACTGGAAGTCCGTATTGGTTACCACTCCTTCAATTTCTAGTTCATAAAGCGCACGTTGCATTTTCATTAGAGCTTCGAAACGATTTTCTCCATGCACAATAACCTTAGCAATCATAGAATCATAGTATGGTGGAATCGTGTAGCCCGGATAAACTGCCGAATCCACACGCAAACCAACGCCACCACTTGGCAGATAAAGATTGGAGATTTTTCCCGGGCTTGGGGCGAAGTTGAAGGCTGGATTTTCGGCATTGATACGGCATTCAATAGCATGACCTGTAATCTGCACATCTTCTTGACGGACACTGAGTTCCTGACCAGCTGCTATTTTAATCTGCTCCTTGACAATATCCACACCAGTCACAAACTCGGTTACAGGATGTTCTACCTGCACCCGTGTGTTCATTTCCATGAAGTAAAATTCACCTTTGGCTTCATCCAAGAGGAACTCAATAGTCCCTGCATTTTCATAACCAACTGACTGGGCAGCCCGCACAGCTGCTTGACCGATACGGTCCCGCATGGTCTGGCCGATAGCAATAGACGGAGCTTCTTCTAAAACTTTTTGGTTATTGCGTTGAAGGGAACAATCCCGTTCTCCCAGATGAATGACATGACCATGCTGATCCGCCAAAATCTGTACTTCGATATGGCGAGCTGGATAAACGACCCGCTCCATATACATAGCGCCATTACCAAAGGCTGCCTTGGCTTCGCTGGAAGCCGATTCGAAGGCAGGTACTAAGTCTTCAGCTTTTTCCACCTTACGAATCCCCTTACCGCCACCACCTGCCGATGCCTTGAGCATGACAGGGTAGCCAATCTTATCAGCGATTTCAAGGGCTTCTTGGATTGTTAAGACTTCACCGTCTGATCCTGGAATAACAGGCACTTGAGCCTTAATCATCTCCGCCCGCGCGTTGATTTTATCCCCCATGGTATCCATAACCGTTCCGGATGGCCCGATAAACTTGATGCCGACCTCTTCACAGAGGGTGGCAAATTTGGAGTTTTCACTCAAAAATCCAAAACCAGGGTGAATAGCCTGAGCACCTGTCACAACAGCCGCCGAGATGACCGCCTGCATATTGAGATAGGAGTCTGTCGAACGTGCTGGTCCAATACAAACTGCCTCATCTGCCAACATGGTATGGAGTGCTTCCTTGTCGGCTTCTGAATAGACAGCTACTGTCGCTATCCCCAATTCCCTGGCCGCACGAATAATCCGCACCGCTATCTCACCACGATTGGCAATCAAAATTTTCTCAAACATGATGAATCCTATCTCCTTTTTAACATAGAATAATTGTTATAACAATCTCAAGATGAGAATATTAAATAATGGTTATCAATAGCAGTTCTTCATTTTACTTTTAGTGCTTGCTCCAAAGGTTTGGGAAACCTTTGGAGGTTGGAAATGAGACGAATAAAATTCGTATCATTTGTTGTAGACAGTACTTGGGTACGGCAAAACGAGTTAACGACGCAATAAAAGATAAAATGGAGAACTGATTTATTTCCCGATAGCAAAAGTCAACACCCCCGATGCAGCCAATTTCCCGTCCACCTCTGCCTTTGCCTCAACGACCGCAATGGTTCCACGGCGTTTGACAAATTTAGCTGTCATGATTAACTGGTCTCCAGGTACAACTTGCTTCTTAAATTTAACTTTGTCCATGCCGGCATAAAAGACCAGGTTGCCCTTGTTTTCTTCCTTGGACAATTCCAAGACACCTGCGGTTTGTGCCAAAGCCTCCATGATGAGAACACCTGGCATGACAGGATAGTCTGGAAAATGCCCGTTGAAGAAGGGCTCGTTAATGGTCACATTTTTGAGGGCCACAATCTCATCTTCCGATACTTCAAGGACACGATCGACCAAGAGCATAGGATAGCGATGAGGAAGCGCCTCTTTAATTTTCAAAATATCAATCATTTGATACGTACCAATCCTTGTCCATATTCTACAACGTCTTGGTTGGCCACCAAAATCTCTGTGACAACACCGTCACGGTCAGCAGGCACTTCATTCATGACCTTCATGGCTTCAATAATCATGAGGGTCTGCCCTTTTTTGACCGTATCGCCAACTGCTACGAAGGCTGGCTTGTCAGGCGATGGAGACAAATAAGCTACACCAACTAAAGGACTTTCCACCACTGCACCTTCTGCCACAGGGCTTACACTTGCTTCTGTTGGAGCTGGCTCACTGGTTTCAGCTGCTGGCACGGCTGGGCTTGCAGAAGCTACTGGAGCAAGCGGAGCTTCTACCTTTGGACTCGGAGCCGCTATCGCCTGCTGATTTTTACTGAAATGCAAGGTTTCCCCAGCATTGCTATATGAAAATTCTCGCAGACTTGACTGGTCAAACTGACTCATCAAGTCCTTTATTTCTGTAATATTCACTTAAGCCTCCCAACGTTTGAAAGCAATCACCGAGTTGTGACCTCCAAAGCCGAATGTATTTGAAATGGCATGACGGATTTCCATATCACGGCCTTGACCAAAGATGACATCCGCCTCGATGTAGTCAGACAATTCTGTCGTACCAGCTGTCTTTGGTGCGTAAGAGTGCCGCATAGCCTCAATGACAGCTGCCGCCTCAACTGCACCCGCTGCCCCCAACAAGTGGCCTGTGAAGGACTTGGTGGAAGAAACTGGCGTATTCTTGCCGAAGACGGATACGATAGCTTGGCTTTCCCCTTTTTCATTAGCCGGTGTCGAAGTGCCATGAGCATTGATGTAGTCAATATCAGCTGGCTCTAAACCTGCTTCTGAAATGGCCAACTTCATGGCCTTAATAGCACCCAAACCTTCTGGATGTGGAGAAGTCATGTGGTAAGCATCGCAGGTATTTCCATAACCAACGATTTCAGCCAAAATCGTCGCCCCACGCGCCTCTGCATGTTCCAAACTTTCCAATACTAAAACCGCGGAACCCTCTCCCATGACAAAACCATTGCGTTCCTTGTCAAATGGAATAGACGCACGTTCTGGATCCTCAGTAGTCGACATAGCTGTCAAAGCTTGGAAACCACCGATTGCAAACGGAGTAATGGCTGCCTCTGCTCCACCAGCCAACATGACATCTTGGAAACCAAACTTGATTTCACGGAAGGCCTCTCCTAAGGCATCATTTGACGAAGCACAGGCTGTGATGACACACTTGCAGACACCATTTGCACCGACCTGCATGGCAATATTACCAGCCGCCATGTTTGGTAAGGCCTTTGGAAGAGCCATAGGACGAATTCGTTTTGGCCCCTTTTCGTTCATACGAGCCACTTGCTCTTCAATTTCCAAAATACCACCGATACCTGTTGATAAGATAACGCCAAAACGGTCACTGTCAACCGCTTCTGTATCGAGATTGGCATTGGCTACGGCCTCTCGAGCCGCATAAAGAGCATAGAGTGAGTAGTTATCATAGCGATTTGTATCTTTTTTTACAAAGTATTTATCAAAAGGAAAATCCTTAATTTCGGCCGCATTATGAACAGAGTATTCACTAGTATCAAACTTGGTAATCTTTCCGATACCAATCTTACCATTGACCAAGCTATCCCAGAATTCCTCTGGCGTATTTCCGATTGGAGATGTCAGACCGTAGCCTGTTACTACTACACGATTTAATTTTTTCATTTTCAAACCTCTCTTAAAACAACACACAAAGCAATATTAAATTCACAGTGCGTTATTGCAGTCTTTCCGTTTGCTTTTAGTTCTACGAACAAAGTTTATTTCAACAAGTTACAGACAGCTTCAATAGTCCAGTGGACTATTGAAGATTGGAAATCGTACTTACGAAAGTAAGTAACGCTCCATTAGTACGGCAAAGCGAGTTCAAACAATCCAATAAATTGTTTGAAGCTGGAAAACTGGAAACCAAGTTTCCTCGCTCTTCGAAGTAATAAAAGATAAACCGGAAGACTGGTTTACTGCATTGTCAAGCCACCGTCAACAGCAATCACCTGTCCTGTTAGATATTCTTGCTTGGCAAGGAATACAGCAACATCAGCTACTTCTTCTGGTGCCCCAAACCGTTTCATAGGAATTTGTGCAATCATAGCTTCTTTAATCTTGTCAGATAGTACGTCTGTCATATCAGACTGGATAAAACCCGGCGCAATCGCATTGACACGAACATTTCGCCCAGCAACCTCACGGGCAATGGCTTTGGTAAATCCAATCACACCTGCCTTTGATGCAGCATAATTGGCCTGTCCAGCATTTCCAATCAAGCCAGATACACTTGATAGATTGATAATAGCACCTTCACGAGCCTTTGTCATTGGTTTCAAAACAGCCTGCGTCATATTAAAAGTTCCAGTAAGATTTACCTTCAGAACCCTATCAAAATCCTCTTCTGTCATACGAAGAGCCATTCCATCTTTGGTAATCCCTGCATTGTTGACCAAAATATCGACGCTACCGAGTGTTTCGATGGCTTCTGCTACCATTCGTTTGGCATCTTGGGCGCTTGAAATATCTCCTGAAATAGCTATGACTTTCACACCATAACCTGCAAAGTTATCCAGCAACTCCTGGCCTAGCTGACCACGACCGTTCAGCACCACATTAGCGCCAAGACTAGCAAACTTATGGGCAATGGCCAACCCAATTCCTCGACTTGAACCTGTTACAAAAACATTTTTATTTGTTAATTCCATGATTCCTCCTCATGATTTATTCAATACTATTTGTAACCCCTCTATATCTTCAATGGCTACAACATGCGCTGTCTTATCGATTTTCTTGACAAATCCTGATAATATTTTACCTGGACCGATTTCAATAAAGTTAGTCACGCCAGCTTCCTGCATGGTTGCGATTGACTCATAGAAACGAACTGGTTCCATCACTTGACGGGTTAGAAGAAATCTTATCTCATCTTTTTTCATCACTGTAGCTTGGGTATTTCCCACCAATGGTACTCGAAAATCTGCGAAATCTACCTGTTCCAAAGCTAAGGCTAACTGATCTGATGCTGGTTTTAAAAGTGCTGTATGAAAGGGGCCAGATACATTGAGCGGAATCATCCGTTTGACACCTGCTTCCTTCAGCAATTCAACTGCCTCATCCACAGCAACCACCTCGCCACCGATGACGATTTGGGCCGGTGTGTTGTAGTTGGCTGGGGAAACGATACCAGAGGTAACTGTTGAGCAAATTTCTTCAATCAAGTTGACATCTGTGTTGAGAACAGCAACCATTTTACCAGTACCCGCTGGCGCAGCCGTTTCCATATATTCACCACGCTTAGCGATCAGGGCAATCGCATCTTCAAAGGCCAAAGCTCCCGATGCCACCAGAGCTGAATATTCTCCCAAGGATAGTCCAGCTACCATATCAGGTTGTACTCCCTCTTCTTCCAGTAGTCGAAAAATAGCCACAGAAGTGGTCAAAATAGCAGGTTGGGTATAGCGAGTCTGATGTAATTTATCCTCTTGATTGTCAATTAGGGCACGAATGTCATACCCCAGAATCTGACTAGCCTGGTCAAACGTTTCTCTAACTATCGGGTAATATTCGTAAAGGTCGCGAACCATACCCACTGTCTGAGACCCTTGACCTGCAAAAAGAAAAGCTGTCTTTGTCATCCTATTCTCCAACCGAAGCCCAACGGCTTGCCTCTTCTTTAATCACTTTGGCTGCTCCATAATAGATATCTTTCAAAATATCTTCACAAGATTCTTCTTTAGAAACTAGACCAGCAATTTGACCAGCCATTACTGAGCCATTTGTTACATCACCATCAACAACTGCATTGCGGAGCGCTCCTGCACCAAGTTCTTCAATAGCATCTGCCGAAATTTTACCTGCCAAGAAATCTTTCTCTGCAGCTGCATAGGCAGATGACAACTTATTCTTGATGGCCCTCACAGGATGTCCAACAATAGATGCAGATACTGTTGTATCAATATCCTTAGCTTTTAAAACTTTTTCCTTATAAGACTGATGGGCATTAGACTCTGTAGCTACTACAAAACGAGTTCCAACTTGCACCGCTTCTGCACCCAACATGAATGCTGCTGCTGCACCTGCACCATCTGCAATACCTCCAGCAGCAATAACAGGAATAGATACAGCTTCAACAACCTGACGAACCAAGGTCATGGTGGTCAATTTACCAATATGGCCTCCGGCTTCCATTCCTTCAGCAATAACAGCATCTACCCCTAATTTTTCCATGCGTTTAGCAAGGGCTACACTCGGTACAACAGGAATAACCGTAATCCCTGCAGCATGGAGACGCTCCATATACTTCCCTGGATTTCCAGCTCCTGTAGTGACAACTTTCACACCTTCTTCGATGACCAAGTCAACAATGTCATCCGCAAAAGGAGACAAAAGCATGATATTGACACCGAAAGGCCTGTCCGTGATAGATTTAACCTTGTCTATGTTAGCCTTGACCACCTCTTTGGGAGCATTCCCTCCACCGATGATTCCTAGACCACCTGCATTAGATACGGCACCAGCCAAATCTCCATCAGCCACCCAAGCCATACCACCTTGAAAAATAGGATACTGAATATCGAGCAATTCTGTTATTTTCGTCTTCATAATTTCCTCTTCTTTTTTCTTGCTTACCTAATCATTTGAATATCAAACCATTAGCTAAACAAGCGAGGGCCAAACCCTCACTAAAAATTAGTTTGATACTTCAATGTTTTGAACATCAAACTAATTATTCAAAGAAAAATGCTAAACAGCATTTTCCTTAACAGTCATTATTTTGTTTTTTCTTCAACATAAGCAACCAAATCGCCTACAGTTGTCAAACCTTCTTCAGTATCGATTTGAATATCGAATGCATCTTCGATTTCAGAGATGACTTGGAAAAGATCCAATGAATCTGCATCCAAATCTTCAAAGGTTGTTGTAAGGGTCACTTCTTCAGCATCCTTACCCAATTCTTCAACGATGATTTCCTGTACTTTTTCAAATACTGCCATGATATGTGTCTCCTTTTGGAAAATAAAATATTTTAATCTTGCCTAGGGCAAGGAATTAACTAAAGTTGTAAGAGTAGAGTTCCCCATGTGAGGCCTCCACCGAAACCAGCCATGAGAACAGTCTGGCTTCCATCCAATCGCAACATTCCGCTCTCTACACATTCTGATAAGAGAATAGGAAGACTTGCTGCGCTGGTATTGCCATATTTATCCATATTTACTGGAAATTTCTCACGCGCCACTCCCAATTTACGAGCCATCTTATCTAGGATACGTATATTGGCTTGATGTAGCAAGAAATAATCAACGCAATCCACAGTCATATCAGCTTGTTCTAGCAGCTCTGCCATGGTTGCCGTAACATCCCTCGTAGCAAATTCAAATATAGCTCTGCCCTCCATTTGGATAAAGGGTTGCTGACGGCTTTGTGTAGAGAATGGCGTCTCTTTCTGGTCTATCCCTGCTGTCAGACTAGCACCTCGACCGCCATCTGTTCGCAAGATTTCTGCTAAAAAGCTCGGTTGTTCACACGCTTCCAGCAAAACTCCTCCAGCACCATCTCCAAATAAAACTGCCGTTGATCGATCTGACCAGTCGACAGACCTTGATAGGGTCTCTGCTCCAATGACAAGTCCTCTCTTATAGACTCCTGAAGCAAGCATTTTTTCCGCTGTTGATAGCGCAAAAACAAATCCTGAACAAGCTGCAACGAGATCATAGGCAAAAGCCTTTTTCGCACCAATTGCTGCTTGAACCATAGCTGCCGTTGATGGCATGGATGCATCTGGAGTAATCGTTGCGACGATGATGAAATCAATATCAGAAGCATCTAGTTGAGACTTTTCTAATAATTTCTTTGCTACCTGACTAGCTAATTCACTAGTTGTCTCGTCCTTAGCAACATGTCGTTGTCTGATACCTGTACGGCTACGAATCCATTCATCACTGGTATCCATTTGCTGGGCTAAATCATCATTGGTCACAATCTTCTTCGGAAGGTAGTGGGCTACCTGACTGATTTTAGCATAGGTTCTCATTTCAAATCCTCCAAGAAGTGATAGAGTTTCATGAGTCCTTTCTTCATTACTTGGTATTCCGTATCATCCATTCCATCCGTGATTTGTTTCACCATTTCATTATGAAATCTTTGATGCAATCGATAGACTAATCGGCCCTTCTTTGTTAAATAGATATGCACCACACGCCTGTCTTTGGTCGAACGAATCCGTTCCACGTATCCTTTTCGTTCCAAATTATTCAGGCTGGTTGTCACGGTTCCCAAAGTAACCATCAAAGTCCGAGCTACATCACTCGGTGTAGCCCCATCAATATTTCCAATCACATCAATCGTGTGCATTTCTTTTATGGAAATGTCATTAAATCGGCTACTACGCAGACTTGTTTCTTCAATCACTAACACATTATTAAAAATGGCCGTTAAATAGTCATTCACTTTTGGATCTTTCAAAACAGGCCTCCTTTACTTTGATAGCCAAAGTATAAACCATAAAATTTTGAATGTCAAACATTTTTTTGAACAATCTGTCATTATTTCCCGATAAATATCGGTCTCCGACGTTCAGTATGTGCCCGAACACCTTCTTTAAAATCCTCTTTATAGGCTAGAGATTCTTGCATGGCTAACTCCAATTGACGATATGACTCCCAGTCCTTAAACTGACTTTCCCAAACCAATTGTTTAATGGCAGCATAGGAGTTAACAGAGCCACGCAAGAGTTTTTTTAACACTTGGGCAACTACCTTCTCTAATTTTTCTGGCTCAGCCAGTTTATAAACAATACCATATTCCAGGGCCTTATCAGCGGATAACCCTTCTCCAGTAATGGCTAATTGACTAGCACGATTGCTACCAATCGCCCGACTAAGCAAGAAGATGCCACCCGCATCTGGGGCTAGCCCAACACCTACAAAGGCTTGAATGAACTTTGTTTTACTTGATGCAATAACAAAGTCTGCCGCTACTGCCATATTGGCAGCTGCTCCAGCAACCGCACCATCTGTTACCATTAAAACAATTTTAGGTATTTTCTTCAGCGCAAACGAAATATCATTGACGAGCTCAGCAATTTTGACGAGCGAACCAATATCATCTTCATCTACGGCACGCTTCATCTCCACCAGATCTCCCCCTACTGAGAAAACGGAGCCCTCTGCTTGAATTTGTAAGATTTTTACAGTTTCATCATTTTCTGCAAGTTGAATGGCATTTAATATTTCCTCACACATGGGAATATTAAACCCATTTGACACATCAGGTCTATCGAGAGTCAAAATAGCAATTGAATCGATTACTTCATAGCGAATAGTTTGGTAGGCCATACCATCCTCCTTCTAAAATAATTTGATATTTAAAAGGTTTGAATATCAAATTTCAAATTCTTGTTTTCCATTGTAACATAGTTTTTGACAGACTTACTATTTTCTTTCCACGAAAGTGTGACAGCCGAAAAAAAGCTGGCAAAGCCAACTTTTAAAAGATATTTGGTTATGACGGGTAAGTAGGAATTGGTATTAAAGTTGTAGCCATTCCAAGGCCTGTTCAAGGCTATCAACCAACTTATCCGCTTTGGATTGATCCATTCCAAACTGTTGATCACGAATAGCCCATACGGTTAAACCAGCTGCTTTTGCGGCCTCAATCCCTTTGGCGCTATCTTCAAAAACCAAAATGTCCGATTTTGGAACCCCTGTTGCTTTTGCAGCTTGTTCATAAACAGCTGGATCTGGTTTGGGTGCTACACAATCCATTGCTGAATAGATTTGACTGAAATACGAGCGAATTCCCGTTTCTTTCAAGGCTCTCTCAATATCAATTCGATCAGTATTTGATGCCAGAACAAGCGGGACAGGATGTAAACTGAGTCGCTCTAAGACAGACTTGACATCTGGAAATACTCGTTCAGCGTAAGGTGTGGGACGATTCTCCTTATAAATTCGGTACTCCTCCTCCAGCACAGGAACATCCCATTTTTCGTAATCATCTCCTAAAATACGTTGCCATACTTGACCAGCACGCCCTCCAATAAAAAAGGATGGTTTCAGATGACTCACTGACAACCCTTTCGTCAGCAAGAAATCTATACGCCGCTGAAAATAAAATGATTCTGTATCAAAAATTACTCCATCCATGTCAAAAATAATTGCTTTTACCATTCTGGCCTCCTAACTCCTCTATTGTATCATAGTCAATAAGGATTTTCGATTTTCTGAAATTTTTCAACAACAAACCTTGTTCGTATTTTATTAGGCTTCTCACCAAGATTTTTCTGAACATACTGACAATTCCGCCTTATTCTGCTATAATAGAAAAAAATATTCAAGGAGATTAGAATGAAAGTGGTAAAATTTGGTGGAAGTTCCCTTGCTTCTGCCGGTCAATTAGAAAAAGTATTCAACATTGTTCAATCGGATTCTGAACGCCGTTTTGTTGTTGTTTCAGCACCTGGAAAACGCAATGCCGAAGATACAAAGGTTACAGATGCATTAATTAAGTATTACAGAGAATATGTTGATGGGAAAGATGTAACGGCAAGCCAAGAGTGGATTATCAACCGTTACCAGGCAATGGTCGATGAACTTGGTTTTTCAGCTAATAGCATGAAGAAGATTGCTGAAAACATCATTTCTCTTGCCACCTTACCAATTAATGATAACGAATTCCTTTACGATACTTTTTTATCCGCTGGGGAAGATAACAATGCAAAGTTAATCGCTGAATACTTTACTTTTAGAGGGTTACCAGCACGCTATGTTCATCCGAAAAAGGCTGGCATTATTGTAAGTTCTGAACCAGGAAATGCACGAATTCTTCCTTCGAGCTATGATAAAATTGAAGAATTGCAAAATGCAGAGGAAGTCTTGGTCATCCCTGGATTCTTTGGGGTGACTGTTGACAATCAAATTTGTACCTTCTCACGGGGTGGATCTGATATCACAGGATCCATCGTTGCTGCAGGGGTTAAGGCAGATCTGTATGAAAATTTTACAGATGTAGATGGGATCTTTGCTGCTCACCCTGGAATTATCAAACACCCACACTCTATCAAAGAACTAACCTATCGTGAGATGCGTGAATTAGCATATGCAGGTTTCTCCGTTCTTCATGATGAGGCCCTTCTTCCTGCTTATCGCGGTCGTATTCCATTGGTTATTAAAAATACCAATAACCCTAGCCACCCAGGTACTAGAATTGTTCTTGATCATACAGATCAAACTCTCCCTGTCGTTGGGATTGCTGCAGATGATGGTTTTGTCAGCATCAATATTTCTAAATACCTCATGAACCGTGAAGTCGGATTCGGGCGCAAAGTCCTTCAAATTTTAGAGGATTTAAACATTCGTTTTGAACATATGCCAACTGGTATTGATGATTTGTCCATCGTACTTAGAAATAGAGAATTGACACCAATCAAAGAAGCTGAAATTCTACGTCAATTGAAAACAAAAATGGAAGTTGATAAGGCTGAAATCGAACACGGCTTGTCTATTATCATGATTGTCGGTGAAAATATGAAGAGCCATGTCGGTGTAACTGCGACCGCAACTAGTGCCTTATCCAACCAAAATGTTAATTTAGCTATGATTTCACAAGGTGCTAGTGAAGTTTCTGTCATGTTCGTAGTCAAAACAGAAGAAAAAGAAAAAGCTTTACAGGCATTATATGCAGCCTTTTTTAACTAAAAACGTCTTCATACCTTTAGAAGTTTTTCAGTGCCAGGTCATGAATCCTAAAAAATCCAGAGTTATTAAAAGCTCTGGATTTTTCTTATTAAGCTATCATTAGAAAAGTTTATGAGTTAGTTCAAATCAACCTTTTCAGTCCATGGATTTGCTTTTGTTACAAGGACGTCATTTAATTCTTCAACATTTCGGCGACCTTGATCTGCTAACCAAGCCTTAGCAGCTTCTTCACCTTCTTTGGCAAAAATAGCCACTGCACCTTTCCATGTCGCACAACCACAGAGCACACCATTAAAGGTTGACCCTGATTCTTTTGCAAAGACAAGAGTTTCTTGGAAAAGTTTAGCTGAGACACCTGCACTCAAATATATAAATGGCAAATGAGTAGCTTCCGATTGCTCTTTGAAATAGGCTCTTGCTTCATCTGCTGTATAAACAGATTCTTCACTTGTATAGTCTTCGACAAAATTCATATTTACAGGCACTTCTACCTTAAGAACGTCTGCATTATACCGTGGTTTGCTGAATTCACGCATTGCACCATTTTTTACCTTATGAGGTTTTAAGCTTGCATACTCCCGTGAAGTTACATCCATGTCACTTGCATCATAGGTTAGAATTTCTACAAAATAAGGAATATCTTCCGCAATACATTCACTACCAATCCGTTCAACCAAAGCATGTTTAATATCATTAATTTCAGGTTTGTCGTCTACGTCATAGTACATCAAAATTTTAACCGCATCTGCACCTAATTCTTTGATACGTTTTGCTGACCAAATTGGAAGAAGATCTGGTAAACGTCCTGGTGTCGAAGCATCATATTCGGTTTTTTCATAGGCAGCGATAAACCCACAATCTGCATGACGCAGTTCAGACGCAGTCACTCCATACTCTGCATCAAGAAGAATAGAACTGGCATATGGGGTTAGTTCGCTAGAAATAACTTTTTTGAAGTCCACCAAAATATCATTAGCAAATTCTCCACCACCAGCGGCTGATGCCAACAACCGTTTCAAGGCACCTCGTTGGTCAATCGCAAGTGCTGCGATAACCTGATTTCCATTTGACAAGCGAGTCATATGTTCATACTTAGTTTGTTATAGTTGCAATTTGGTCATTAGAATCCTCCTTAAGAATACATAATAGACAATTATTAACCAAGTTTTTTTAGATGATTTTTTCGGTTGATTAGCCGAACCGTTTCACACCATCTAAATAAGTAGCTTTCAGATGACCTGCATCATCTACTACAATAAAATCAGCTGCACGACCTTCAGCAATTAGGCCACAAATATGATCAATATTGACAGAACGCGCTGGTGCTAATGAAGCCATACGTAATGCATCGGGGAGGCTGACCAATCCCCAGCTCACCACATTTTGTACAGCTTCAATCAATTCCAAAATAGAACCTGCTAAACTTCCACTTTCTTTGAGGCGAGCCGTTCCATCTTTAACAATGACTTCAAATTCCCCAAGTCTTGATTCACCCTCGCCCATACCTCCGGCTCTCATACAGTCAGTGATTAGAACTGTCTCTTTTGCTCCACGGGCCTTAACCACAATTTCCGCTGCTGCTGGATGAACATGATGTCCGTCACAAATCATTTCTGCATAAACATCATGTAAACTTAAAGCTGCACCGACCATGCCAGGTTCACGATGATGTAGTCCACTCATACCATTATAGACATGAACAAAAATATTAGCACCTGCTTCAACCGCAGCCTGCGCTTGAGCAAAGGTTGCATCACTGTGTGCTAAAGCGGTATGAATAGCTTTGCTATTTGCAAATTCAATGAATTCTTTAACTCCTTCTCGTTCTGGAGCAATAGCAATCTTATTCACCAAACCATTCGATAGACTATGCCAGCAGTCTAACTTCTCAATAGAAGGATCACTCATATACTTAGGATTTTGAGCGCCCTTGTATTTTTCTGTAAAGAATGGCCCTTCCAAAAAGATACCTTGAATTTTAGCCCCTGTTTCTTCACCTGCATGTTGACCAATCGTTTCACAGACTGCATCTAAATTTTCAGTCGAATCTGTCAGTGTTGTCGGCAACCAAGAAGTAACACCACATGCTAGCAAGCCATCTGAAATAACTTTAATTCCTTCAAAATCATTATCCATCACATCATGTGACGCAAAGCCGTGGATATGCGTATCCACCAAGCCCGGAGCGATATGATAGTCTGAGTAATCTATTATATTTCCATCTGGTTTTTCGGTAATAATGTGACCGAACTGCCCATCATCAGTAATTTCCAAATATGCATCAACTTTCTCACTATCTGCAAGAATAATTGATTTTGCTTTGATGTAGCTAACCATATTGGCCCCCTTATATTTCATATATATTTTCTTAAACTGGTAATAACCATATATGATTGTATTGTAGACCGATTCTCTTTAAATGTCAAGTAATTACTAGCATTCATTAGACCTCAATCATTAACATAAAATACTATAGGTACTTTCTTTGGAATAGACCTCCGTTTGCCCTTTACCGCTTCCAGTCATTAATTCATGTAACATCAGATTATTACACATTTTAGAACCATGAGTGTGACATTTCCCTCAGTCAGGAGATAGAGAACAAAAAAATCTATCATTTTCTGGTAGATTCGCTTACCAGCAGAAAATAATAGATTTTTGATTAAAAGTTGATTTATTTATCTTATTGATGTTTGCGAGGCAAACGATCTGTCAATAAACATACAATCTCATAATTTATCGTGCCAACATAATCAGCCCATTCTTGAACCGTTATTTCCTTGTCTTCTTCACGGCCTATCAAGGTTACTTTTGTTCCAACTTGATATGATTTCGGCAAACGGATCGTCATTTGATCCATGGAAATACGTCCAATAATTTCACAATATTGACCATCGACCAGAACATGGAAACCTTGGAGTCTTCGCACTACACCATCAGCGTATCCAACAGGAATAGTACCTATCCACTCAGTCTCAGAACTCTGATACGTTGACCCATATCCAAGAAAGGTACCAGCCTCGACTTGCTTAACATGTACGAGTTCAGAGTACAATCCCAATGCAGGTTGGAGCTTGAATGGTAGGTCTAAGGTACGTCCACTAGGATTTAGACCATACAGAACATCCCCTAATCGAACCATATTAAACACCGTATCTGCATGCCAGATACTTGTAGCTGAATTACTTGCATGTATCCAACGAGGCAATTCCGGTAACCTATCTAGCCATTTCTTAAAACGTGTCAATTGCTCGTGGAAGTAATGTGCATCTTCTTCATCTGCTGTTGCAAAATGAGTAAAAATACCCTCAAATTCAAGATCCATCTCACTCATAAGATCAAGCACTTTCTCCAACTCAGACCAGTCTCTGAATCCAATTCTCCCCATTCCAGTATCTAGTTTAACATGAACAGCTAAGCCAGCTAGATCCTGACCAGATGCTTTAACCAGCTCTAACCACTCTAAACTTGCAAGAGTGACACTGATATTTAACTTCAATGCTAAATGCAGATCGTCAACAGGTATAACTCCCAAAATCAAGATTGGGTGCTCTATTCCAGCCTGACGTAATTCGAACGCTTCATCCAGGTTTGAAACACAAAAACCTGCTACTTGGCTCGCTAACCGTCGAGCTACTGCAACAGCACCATGTCCATAAGCATTTGCTTTAATAACTGCAAATGCCTGTGTCTTTCTAGGCAAAGGTTCAATCACTTGTTCAAGATTAGCTGTTATAGCATCTAATTGAACCTCAATATAACTGGGTCGATGGTCACTTTCAATCATTATTTTCCTCCAAAATCACGCTCGCTTGCACAAATTCTCCAGAATGACTAATGCTCAGCCAAATTTTTCCACTAAACGGACTCTTCGCAATGTAGGGAGCCCCTTGGCGATTATTTAATACTTCAATATCTTGAAAACCCACTATTCCAATACCGACTCCTAATGCCTTAGAAAATGCTTCTTTGACAGCCCAACGTCCAGCCAAATATTCCAACTGTCGTCGCCCATGCAAATCCTGATAGCGTTCAAATTCTTTTGCAGTCAGTACTTTTTTTGGGAACCCCTGATGTTTTTCGCGAGCACGCTCGATAGCCTTTATATCTTGAAGGTCAATCCCATGTCCAACAATCATAAATCGTGCTCCTTCTTTATACAATATTTTAAATACTTCAAAAGACTGGACAGCCGTCCAGTCCTTCATTCATCCCTAGACCTTGTATTCACCGGTCATACTTCCATCTTATACCTAGTTTCTAAGTCAGTCATCGTTCGTTTTTCAAAATACAGGAGTATTCCAGTCAAAAAACTGCCTTGATGAGCGAAAACTATTTCTTAAATAAAAGCAGATTACTTGTGAATACAAGTTCTTATTTACGGCCGTGACAATTTTTAAATTTCTTACCAGACTGACATGGACATGGATCATTCCGATCAACACCTTCAAATGAAACAGCATCCTTAGTTTGGACAGGTTGGTTTGGCATAATGTTCTTAACTGCCGTTGTACGTGATTCTTGTACTGAGCGTTCCCGTTCAATATTGTCATGAATCTGCGCTTTCATCATGAGTCGTGTAACTTCAAACTCAATTGCACCAATCATATCATTAAACATATTAAATGATTCTGACTGGTACTCGACGATTGGATTATTCTGAGCATATCCACGTAAGCTCACTGCATTGCGTAACTGATCCATCGCATCAATATGATCTGTCCATTTATTGTCTACAACACGTAGAATGAGTACCTTCTGGAATTCGCGAATTCGATCTTCATCACGAAGCTTCTTCACTTGTGAATCATAGACTCTCAAAGCTAGTTCATACAATTCATCAATGATTTCTTTTTTATTCATTGATTTAAAGGATTCCGCATCCAATGTACCATCTTCAACCAATGTTGTATGAGCAAACTTAATAATCCCATCAATGGCTTCATCTTTTGAACCCAAGAAATGACCTTCCACTTGACGCTTAATGGTCCGCTTCATCATTGCCTTGATTTCAGGTGCCAAATCACGATCCGCTGTAATCACATCTTGACGTTGTTTGTAGATGATTTCACGTTGTTCACGCATAACGTCATCATATTGTAGAACTTGTTTACGTATATCGTAGTTATTTCCTTCTACACGTTTCTGTGCTGATTCAACTTGACGTGTAAGCATTTTCGATTTGATTACAGACTCTTCTTCTGAAAGGTTCATACGTTCCATAAACACCTTGATCCGTTCTGAACCAAAACGTTTCATCAAATCATCTTCGAGTGATAAGTAGAACTGAGATTCCCCTGGATCACCCTGACGACCTGAACGTCCACGAAGCTGATTATCAATACGGCGACTCTCATGACGTTCTGTACCAATCACACATAGTCCACCTAATTCTCGCACACCAGGACCTAACTTAATATCTGTACCACGTCCAGCCATGTTTGTTGCAATCGTAACAGCTCCACGCTGACCAGCATTCATGATGATTTGGGCCTCGCGATAATGGTTTTTAGCATTCAATACCTCATGCGGAACGCCTGCAGCAACTAATTTTTGTGAAATCAAATCAGATGTTTCAACCGAAACTGTACCAACCAGTACTGGTTGACCTTTTTCATAACGGCGCTTCACATCAGCGATAACGGCGTTGAATTTGTACTCTAAGCTTGGATACAGTAAATCTTCATGGTCAACACGAGCAATAGGTCGGTTTGTTGGAATTGGTACAACACGGATATTATAGATTTCACGAAACTCTTCTTCTTCTGTCTTACCTGTACCCGTCATACCTGCCAATTTTTTATACATACGGAAGAGGTTTTGGTAAGTGATCGAAGCACTGGTCTTCGATTCATTTTGAACAGGCACACCTTCTTTAGCTTCGATTGCTTGGTGTAGACCATCAGAATAACGACGACCTTCCATAGTACGTCCTGTAAATGGATCGATAATCATGACTTCTTGATCTTCATTTACCAAATAATCAACATCATAGGTCATGATGTAATTAGCACGAAGGGCATTGTCTAAGAAGTGAGTGATGGCTACATTTTCAATATCATATAGATTATTTAATTTGAAGAATTTTTCAGCTTTATCAATACCTGTATCAGATAAACCAATTGTTTTTGAAGGAACGTCAATAATATAGTCTTCCTTATCCAATGATTTAACAAAGTTATCCGCCAAGAAATATAGTTGATTTGTTTCAGAACCTTGAGGACCAGAAACAATCAGAGGAGTACGAGCTTCGTCAATCAGGATAGAGTCCACTTCATCGACCAAGGCATAGTTTAATGGACGTTGCACCATATCTTCTGCACGAACGACCATATTATCTCTAAGGTAATCAAAACCGATTTCTGAGTTGGTAGAGTATGTAATATCGCAGTTATAGGCTTCACGTTTTTCTAACGGTGATTTAGCGGCCAGGTTAATTCCGACTGATAGTCCAAGCCAAGAATATAACTCACCCATTTCGGTCGCATCACGGGTTGTCAAATATTCATTTACCGTAACTACGTGAACACCTTTTCCTGAAAGGGCGTTCAAATAAACAGGCATAGTCGCAGTCAACGTTTTTCCTTCACCAGTACGCATTTCTGGTACGTCACCATTGTGAAGAACAATCCCCCCCATAACCTGAACTTTATATGGATAAAGACCTAATACACGTCTAGCTGCTTCTCGAACAACTGCATACGCTTCATACAAAAGGTCATCTAAGGATTCTCCCTTGCTGTAACGTTCTTTAAATTCAGTAGTTTTTGCTTGCAATTGCTCGTCACTGAGCGCAGCCATTTCATCAGCATAAGAAAATACTCTGTCTGCCATTTTTTCAAGTTTTCTTTGCTCTCCCTTGTCATTTTCAATGAGAGAACGAAGCACATTCGTTACCATACTGTTCATCCTATTTTCTCGTTTTAGTTCAATAATATATTATACCTTGAATATGCTGTTTTGGCAAGAATACGGCTAAAAGTCAATCAAATAAAGAGAGTTTATGAAAACCAAAAAATAATTAAAGAAAAATAAGTTCATAACACAACATTTCAAAGTTTTTTAACTGTCCCAACACCTGCCTATCTAAATGTGTAAAATTTTAATATTGAAACACTTGTACTTGGGAAAGTCACTTACATTTTTTGCATGCCTTAAAATGGGGAAACTAACTTTCACATTCTATATAGAATATCCAGTCACTAATACTCAATGAAAATCAGGTCAACAAGTTCTTTTTTAAATTTCGAAGAGTATAAGATTTATCTTTCCAATATAACTTGTTATTCTGAAAAAAAGCAACCCTTTCATTAACAGGGTTGCCATTTCAATTTTTCTCACTTTTATTTTTCAGATACTTTTCTTGCTAAGGCAAAATTACCAAGAGTTGCAGAACCATTTTCAGCAACAGCTGGCGTTACGATATATTCTTTGACATCTGGTGTTGGGAGATAATCGTTCATCAAACCGACAAACTTCTCACGTACACGATTAAGCATGTGCTCTTGAGCCATAACTCCTCCACCAAATACAATTACTTGCGGACGATAAAGCAAGGTTGCCTGTACAGCTGCTTGAGCAATGTAGTAAGCCTGCACATCCCAAACTTCTGAATTCAACTCTATCAATTCACCTCGAATACCTGTCCGTCCTTCAAGTGAAGGACCTGCTGCTAAGCCTTCCAAACACCCATTGTGGAATGGGCACATTCCCTTAAATTCATTTTTAACATCGTAAGGGTGTAAGGCAACGTAAGTATGACCAGCTTCAGTATGACCCAAGCCCCCTATAAACTCACCATTCTGAATAGCACCTGCCCCAATACCTGTACCGATTGTATAGTAAACTAAGCTCTTTACCCCTTTACGAACCAGGGTTTCACCAAAAGCTGATGAATTCACATCTGTCGTGAAATAAAATGGAATGTTAAATTCCTTAGCAATTAAACCTAACAAGTCAATATTTGACCAATGTGGTTTTGGGGTTGAAGTAATGTACCCATAGGTCTGAGAGTTTGGGTCAATATCGATTGGACCAAATGAACCAATAGCAATCCCTGCTAACCGGTCCTCATAGCGTTTGAAGAATTCGACTGTTCGTTCAATCGTTTCATAAGGAGTTGTCGTAGGAAATTGCGTTTTTTCAACAACTTGGAATTGTTCATCTCCTACGGCACAAACAAACTTTGTACCACCTGCTTCCAAGCTACCATATAATTTTGTCATGTGATGTTCTCCAATAATTTTATCACTAGTATTATACCATAGAAACAAACAGAGGAAAAAGGCTATTCCACCTTTTCCCTACTCTTTGTTCAATATAATTAAGATTCCTTAAAATCGGTTCACGATCTTATTTAGCTACTTTCAAGAAATCTGCTCCGTGAGCAATGGTTCCTTCAGCAAGTGGTGAAACTTCAGCAAAGTCTGCTGTATTTGTTACGATTACCATCGTAGTATCATCTAGACCTGCTTCAGCAATTTTCGCAACATCGAATTTAGCGATTGGAGTACCAGCTTTTACTTTATCGCCAGCTGCTACTAATTTTTCAAATCCGTTACCGTTCATTGAAACAGTGTCAATACCAATGTGGATAAGAATTTCAGCACCAGAAGCTGTTTTCAATCCGTAAGCATGACCTGTTTCAAAAGCAATTGTTACTTCTGCATCTGCTGGTGCATAAACAACACCCTCAGAAGGTTTAACAGCCAAACCTTTACCCATAGCTCCTGATGAGAAGACTGGGTCATTAACATTTTCAAGAGCAACTACATTACCTGAAAGTGGAGAAACAAGAGTTTCTTCAGAAAGAATAGCTGTTATAGCTTCATTTGCTAGAGCCGCTGTTTCCTTTTCAACAGCAGAAGGTTTACCAGCAACTGGCTCTTCATCTTCATAACCAAAGAGGTATGTCAAAGCGAAACCTGCTGCAAATGATGCTGCTACCATAAGGAAGTATTGTGGTAATTGACCGTCAACATATAGAAGTGTACCTGGAATAATAGTAATACCGAAACCATTACCAGCAAGACCAAGTAGAGATGCTACAGCACCACCGATTGCTCCTGCAATAAGAGACAAGAAGAATGGTTTACGGAAACGTAAGTTCACACCGAAGATAGCAGGCTCAGTAATACCAAGGAAGGCAGAAAGAGCAGCTGGGAAAGCAAGAGCTTTCAATTTTGGATTTTTAGTTTTAACACCGACCGCTACTGTTGCAGCACCTTGTGCTGTCATAGCTGCAGTAATGATAGCGTTGAATGGGTTAGCACCAGTGTTTGCTACCAATTGTGATTCAAGCAAGTTGAAGATATGGTGTACACCTGATACGACGATAATTTGGTGTACCCCACCAATAAGGAGACCGCCCAAACCGAAAGGTAATGAAAGGAGTGCTTCAGTCGCATAAAGAATATATTGTTCAACAACGTGGAAGACTGGACCAATCACAAAGAGACCAAGTACAGACATTACAAGAAGCGTAATGAACGGTGTCAACAATAGATCGAGAACTTCAGGAACAATCTTACGAACCCATTTTTCAAATTGAGCACCAATAATACCGATGATAAAGGCTGGTAGAACAGAACCTTGTAAACCTACAACAGGGATGAAACCAAAGAAAATTTGTGGAGTTACATCACCACCAGAAGCAACAGCCCATGCGTTAGGCAATGATCCTGAAATCAACATCATACCAAGCACAAGACCAATTGTTTGGTTACCACCGAACACACGGAAGGTTGACCATACAACCAAGGCTGGCAAGATGATAAAGGCTGTATCTGTTAAGATTTGAGTATAAGTAATGAAATCAGCATTCCATTCTGTAACTCCAAGTGCAGTCATGATTGCTTCTTGAGTCAAAAGACCACGAAGACCCATGAAAAGACCTGTTGCTACAATTGCAGGAATGATTGGAACAAAAACGTCACCGAAAGTACGGATAGCACGTTGGAAGGCATTCCCTTGTTTAGCAGCTTCTGCTTTTTGTTCACCAGTAGTCGCTGTTGGCAAACCAAGGGCAACAACTTCATCGTAAATTTTATTCACTGTACCAGTACCAAAGATAATTTGGTATTGACCTGAGTTGAAGAAAGCACCCTGCACTTTTTCAAGATTCTCGACTGTATCCTTGTCGATTTTATTCTCATCAACGACCATTACACGAAGACGTGTTGCACAGTGGGCAACGCTACGTACGTTTTCGCGTCCGCTAAGAGCGTCAATGACTTTTTTTGCAATTTCTGTATTGTTCATCTTGCAAAAATCTCCTTATAAATATTTTTTGTTTTTGAAAGTGTTTTCAAACTTTCGATGCTTTAATTATATCATTTTCTAGCTACATGTCAAACGTTTATCATATTTTTTTTTGAATTTGTTAAAACCACTGTTAAAACTTGATTTTTTACAAGAAAACGTTTACTATATTAATTGAAAAAATAGAATTTTGGAGAAAATTATGGCATTCACAACTGAGGAACGTTACAGAGCTTACGCTGACTGGACACCCGAATACATTGAAAAAATTAAAAAGAATACTGAAAGTTCACCTTGGAGGACCAACTTCCATATCGAAACACCGCATGGACTCTTGAACGATCCCAATGGGTTCTCTTATTTCAATGGAAAATGGACTTTGTTTTATCAATACTTTCCTTTTGGTGCAGCCCACGGCCTAAAATCATGGGTACATGCTGAATCAACCGATCTGGTTCATTTTGAAGAAACAGGTACTGTTCTTTATCCAGATACTCCTTTAGACAGTCACGGTGCCTACTCTGGCTCTGCCATGGAATTTGGCGACAAGCTCTTCCTCTTCTATACTGGAAATGTCCGCGATAAAAATTGGGTTCGCCATCCATATCAAATCGGTGCCTTGATGGACAAGGACGGTAAAATTGAAAAGATTGATAAAGTCTTGATTGAGCAACCAGAAGATACCACCGACCATTTCCGCGATCCACAAATTTTCAACTATAAAGGGCAATATTACGCTATCGTCGGTGGACAAAATCTGGATAAAAAAGGAATTGTCAAACTTTATAAAGCTGAAAAAAACGACTACCTCAACTGGTCCTATGTTGGTGACCTAGATTTTTCCAATGATATGACGGCTTATATGATGGAATGTCCGAATATTGCTTTTGTTGGTGAGCAACCCATCCTACTTTACTGTCCTCAAGGCTTGGACAAAAAGGTGTTGGACTACGGCAATATCTATCCAAATATGTACAAGATTGGTCAGAGTTTCGATCCTGAAACAGCTACTATTGTAGAACCAGGTGAATTGACCAATTTGGACTATGGTTTTGAGTGCTACGCAACCCAGGTCTTTAATGCACCGGACGGTCGCACACTCTCTGTAAGCTGGTTGGGTCTTCCTGATGTGGAATACCCAACAGATGATTATGACTACCAAGGCTGTCTGTCATTGGTTAAAGAATTAACTATCAAGGATGGTAAGCTCTACCAATATCCAGTCGATGCTATTACCAGTCTTCGTAAAGAAGCTCAGCCGTTTTCAGCCCAAAAAGAAACCAATAATGTTTACGAATTGGAACTTGATTTTTCAGCGGGCACGAAGCACGAAATCGTATTGTTCGCAAATGAAGAAGAAAAAGGCTTGGTCTTGTCTGTAGACACTGAACAGGGCCAGATTACATTAGACCGTGGCAACTGCGGTCAGCCATTTGCTTTGGACTTTGGGACAACTCGTTCATGTGAAATTGAGCCTGGAGCAATAACTGCAAATATCTTCATTGATAAATCAGTCTTTGAAATTTTTATTAATAAAGGAGAAAAAGTATTTTCTGGTCGCGTCTTCCCAGATGCCGATCAAAACGGAATTGTCATCCGAACAGGGGCACCGACTGGAACCTACTATCACTTAGATTATGGTCGCAAAACTAACTGATGTAGCACGGTTAGCTGGGGTTAGCCCCACCACTGTCTCACGCGTTATCAATAAAAAAGGATACCTATCTGAAAAAACCATTCGCAATGTCGAGGAAGCCATGCGTGAACTAGGTTACAAACCGAACAACCTGGCACGTAGCTTACAAGGTAAATCCGCAAAATTAGTTGGTCTCATCTTTCCAACCATCAACAATATTTTCTATTCTGAGCTAATAGGACATCTGGAAAAAGAACTTTTTGATCGAGGTTATAAAACCATTATTTGTAATAGCCAACATGAATCCGATAAGGAACGTGAATATCTAGAAATGCTAGAAGCAAACCAGGTTGATGGTATTATTTCAGGCAGTCACAATTTGGGAATTCAAGACTACGATCGTGTCGTCGCACCAATTATTGCTTTTGACCGCAACCTCTCTCCTTCCATTCCCATTGTCTCCTCCGATAATTTTGCTGGCGGGATATTAGCTGCCCAAACCTTACAAAAAGCGGGATGCCATAATCCATTAATGATTACGGGAAATGACGACTCTAATTCTCCAACTGGACTACGACAAGTAGGCTTCACTTCTATTTTAGATGAAGCTAAAGTTTTTAAAATCGCAAGCGACTTATCCCCAGTAAGAAAAGAAATGGAGATTCGCTCATTACTTGAAAAATACAAACCAGATGGCATTTTTGTTTCCGGCGATGCGACAGCTATGCTGGTTTGGAATGTGGCTCGTTCTTTAAAATTATCCATACCAGAGGATATCAAATTAATTGGTTATGACGGTACGAGCTTTATTGAGAGTTATTATCCTCAATTAACAACCATCAAACAGCCATTGGTCGAGATCGCACGGTTGTTAGTCGATTTACTGATTGATAAGATTGAGGGGAAAAAACTCCCAAAAACAGACTATATTTTACCAATAACCCTTTTAGCTGGCGCGAGTGTATAAAAAAGACTGTACTTGAGTTGACATCAAGTACAGTCTTTTTCACTTTTCATTCTACAATAAAAGAAGAAACCTTATTTAGCTTCTTCTTTTATAAACTGGCTTAGTACACCGTTGACAAATTTAGCAGATGCTTCATCTGAAAATTCTTTGGCTAGTTCAACTGCTTCATTGACTGCAACACGATCTGGCGTTTCTTCAAAATATAAAATTTCAAATAATCCTAATCGCATGATATTCTTATCAATTAAAGTCAAACGATCCAAGGTCCAGCCTGATTTTAGTCTAGTGGATAATTCTTTATCCAACTCCTCACGATGATCCGCTACACCATTGACAAGATTAAGAAGGAAAAGTGGAATTTCAATTCCTTCTTGCTCATCTTCTTTATCATAAAGGTAAGAAAACTGAGCAGCTTGAACGGGTTCTTGTCCAAATTCAAGCGATACGATTGCCTGCAACGCACATTTCCGCAAGGCATGTCTATTATTCTTCATCAAGGAAATCATCTCCGAATAAATCTTTCAATGCTGGTTTTGGTGTCTTATCAGGAACAATGCCACTGACATGGATATTGACAGCATCAACTTGTACATCTGCATAATTAAGAACTGCTGTTTTAACAGCACGTTGAATATCCATAGATACGGCAGGTACATTGACACCATACTCTAAATAAACATAAATATCTGCAGTTACTCGACCTTCTTCATCCGTCTCAAGGTAAATTCCTTTATTTAGAGATGTTTTCGACCAGCTATCCGCTACTCTTTTGTTCTGGAGGGAATGTACCCCATCCACTTTAGCGGCAGCAATGCCTGTAATTACTTCAAGAACGCGTGGCGCAATAACAATTTCGCCCTGATATTCTACTGTCATAGGCTCTCCTTTCCTAAGAGGAAACGCTTAAGCGCGTGAAACGTAAGTTCCCTCTGCTGTATTAATAACAAGTTTTTGACCTGCTTCAATAAAATCTGGTACGTTAACAACAAGACCAGTCTCCATAGTCGCTGGCTTACCAGAACCTGTCACTGTTGCACCTTTGATAGATGGTTGTGTTTCAGCAACAACCAATTCAACAGTTGTTGGGACAGTGACACCAATCACTTCTGTTCCATAGAATTGAATTTTTACATCTGAGTTTTCTAAAATGTATAGTAATTCTTCTTGGATTGTAGCTACTGGAATTTCATATTGATCATACGTTTCAGTGTTCATGAAATAAGCAGTGTCATCCATTTGGTAAAGATATTGAGCTGGAACAGTCTCGATAATAGCTTGTTCAAATTTTTCATCGGGACGATAAGTTGTATCGAAAGTAGATCCTGTACGCACATCGCGCAATTTCATACGCATGATGGTGTTGCCTTTACCAGGCTTGTGATGACTTGCTTCCAAGACCTTAATCAACTTACCTTCGGCTTCAAAGGTCATACCTGCTCTAAGTTTACTTGCTTCAATCATTTGAATGTTTACCTCTTAAAAATAATTTATTCGTTTTATTTTACCACAAATCAGCAAATTTCTCAAATGACAATCAATTCTTTTGGAGCTAGCGTCAAAACTTCACACCCTGTTTCAGTGATTAATAAGTCATCTTCGATCCGAACACCATATTTGTCATCCAAATAGATTCCAGGCTCATCCGTCAAGACCATACCTGCCTTGATAGTCTCGTCAGATTTTCCAAAATACGGATATTCATGAATATCCAAACCGATACCGTGACCGATGCCATGTGTAAAGTTGGCTCCGTAACCCGCCGCATTGATAATCTCACGAGGAATAGCGTCAAACTCGCGGTAGGTAACGCCTTCTTTGGCCTGCTCAATTAAAGCCTTATTGGCGCGCAAGACCACATCGTAAATCTCACGTTCTTGATCTGTCACATGACCGATATGGATGGTCCGTGTCATGTCGCTGACATAATGCTGGTAATAGCAACCAAAATCCAGCGTCAAGGTCTCACCAGTTTGGATAACCTTTTCAGACGCTCTTCCATGAGGCATAGCAGAGCGGTAGCCAGATGCCACGATGAACTCAAATGATGCCCCTTCTGCACCGAGTTGACGCATGCGGTGGTCAAGGAAATGATTGACGTCCATCTCAGTCGTCTGACCTGGTTTGATAAAGTCAAGAACATCAATAAAAGCCTGATCCGAAATTTGACATGCACGGCGAATGGTCGCAATCTCCGTCTCATCCTTAATCATGCGCAAATCCTCGATAAAATTAGACATGGCAACCAATTGGTAATCCGCAAAGAGGGCAGACAATCCTTGGTAAAAACTATAGGTCACCTGACTGTCAAAGCCAATCTTGGTAAGACCATCTTCTTTGATGATTTTAGCAATTTCTTCCAAGGCCTGACGACTTTCAATTATGTCAAAACCTTTTACTGATGCCTTGGCTATCAAGGTATAACGCGAATCAGTCACAAACAAGCGACGCTTGCCACTGATGAAGACAGTCGCCTCTGTCCCCCAAAAACCAGTTAAATAATAAATATTATTTTGCCCTGTCACTAAGATTCCGTCAACCTCTGATTGAGCTAATTTTGCTTCAAATTTCCCAAGTCTTTTTTGCATTCTACACCTCCGAAGATTTTGTAACTATTATAGCAGAAATGAAGATAAATACCAATAAATTCTTAGGAGGACAAGCAAAAAGCCGCTAGAGCGACTTTATAAACTTGCTTATTTCAACTTCATTTTCAGGTATTGGCCTGTAAAGCTGGCTGGATTTTGAGCAACTTCTTCTGGTGTTCCTGTCGCAACAACAGTACCGCCACCGACACCACCTTCTGGCCCCATGTCGATAATGTGGTCTGCTGTTTTGATCACATCCAGATTGTGCTCAATGACCAGAACAGTATTACCGTCATCAACAAAACGAGCTAAAACCTTTAACAATTGAGCAATATCCTCGGTATGTAGGCCAGTCGTTGGCTCATCCAGAATATAGAGAGATTTACCAGTTGATCGCTTGTGAAGCTCAGATGCCAATTTCATCCGTTGGGCTTCACCACCTGACAGGGTTGTCGCAGGCTGTCCAAGAGTAACATAACCCAATCCCACATCTTGAATGGTGCGGAGCTTCCGTTCAATTTTTGGAATATGTTTAAAGAATTCCACCGCATCATTGACCGTCATATCAAGGACCTGAGCAATATTTTTCTCCTTGTAGTGTACTTCCAAGGTTTCAGAATTATAGCGTTGACCATGGCAGACCTCACATGGGACAAATACGTCTGGAAGGAAGTGCATTTCGATCTTGATGATTCCGTCGCCCGAGCAGGCTTCGCAACGCCCCCCTTTGACGTTAAAGGAGAAACGTCCCTTCTTGTAGCCACGGATTTTGGCTTCATTGGTCTGGGCAAAGAGATCACGAATATCGTCAAAAACACCTGTGTAGGTAGCAGGGTTGGAACGCGGTGTTCGTCCAATCGGGCTTTGGTCAATGTCAATCAGGCGATCCAAATGTTCAATTCCAGAAATGGACTTGAACTTGCCTGGCTTGTCTGAATTGCGATTGAGTTTCTGTGCAATAGCTTTTTTCAAAATGGAATTGACCAGAGTTGACTTACCAGAGCCAGACACTCCTGTCACCGCCACAAATTTTCCAAGTGGGAAACGGACCGTTACATCTTGCAAGTTGTTTTCCTTGGCACCTATCACCTCTAAGAAACGACCATTTCCAACACGACGCTCTAAAGGAACTGGAATTTGGCGCTTCCCAGAAAGGTACTGGCCTGTAATAGACTTTTTATTTTTAGCAACTTGATCCGGAGTCCCGGAAGCAACAACTTCTCCACCAAACACACCAGCACCAGGTCCAATATCGATTAACCAATCTGCCTCACGCATAGTGTCCTCATCATGCTCCACCACAATCAATGTATTGCCCAAATCACGCATTTTCTTAAGACTAGCAATCAGACGGTCATTGTCCCGCTGGTGCAGACCAATTGACGGCTCATCCAAGATGTAAAGGACACCAGACAGGTTTGAGCCAATCTGAGTCGCCAAACGAATACGCTGACTCTCACCACCTGATAGAGTTCCAGCTGCTCGGGACAGCGTCAGGTAGTTAAGACCAACGTTGTTGAGGAAGGTCAGGCGATCCTTGATTTCCTTGACAATAGGAGTAGCAATCGTCGCTTCATTTTCAGACAAGGTCAGATTTTCAATGACTTGCAAATGATCCGCTACGGACAAGTCAGACAACTGCCCGATATGAAGTCCCTGCTCGCCACCGACTTTAACAGAAAGGGCTTGGTCATTGAGGCGATAGCCGTGGCAGGTCCCACAGGTCAATTCATTCATGTAAGTCTTCATGACTGTCCGTGTATAATCACTATTGGTTTCACGGTAGCGGCGGTTTATATTAGTAATCAAGCCTTCAAATGGAATATCAATATCCCGCACCCCACCAAATTCATTTTCATAGTGGAAATGGAATTCCTTCCCATCAGAGCCGTTGAAAATCAGATTTTTTTCAACCTCAGTTAGCTGCTCGAATGGCGTATCCATATCTATCCCAAAGTGATTCATGGCCTGTTCCAACATTTGAGGATAATAATTCGATGAAATTGGATTCCAAGGGGCTAAAGCACCTTCACGCAAGGTCTTGCTGGCATCTGGGACTATCAAATCTGTATCCACTTCGAGCTTTATGCCAAGTCCATCACAATCACTACAAGACCCAAAAGGCGCATTGAAGGAGAAAAGACGTGGTTCTAACTCTGGCACCGTAAAACCACAAACTGGACAGGCATAGTATTCGGAGAATAGCATTTCCTTGCCGTCCATGGTATCGATGATAACATAGCCGTCCGCAATTCGAAGCGCTGCCTCAACCGAATCAAACAAGCGAGAACGAATGCCCTCTTTGATGACAATCCGATCGACTACAACCTCAATATTATGTGCCTTACTCTTTGACAACTCAGGAACTTCCGACACATCATAGACATCTCCATTGACACGGACCCGAACATAGCCATCCTTCTGAATTTTTTCAAAAATTGTCTTATGTTGCCCTTTTTTCTTACGTACAATCGGCGCCAAGATTTGTAACCGCTGGCGTTCAGGCAATTCCAAAACCTCATCAACAATTTGTTCCACTGAAGATGCCGCAATTGCACCATGACCATTGATACAGTAAGGCACCCCAACACGCGCATAAAGCAAACGGAGATAATCATTGATTTCCGTAGCCGTCCCCACTGTCGAGCGTGGGTTACGCGAGGTTGTTTTTTGGTCTATGGAAATAGCAGGGCTAAGACCTTCAATAGAATCGACATCTGGCTTATCCATATTGCCCAAGAACTGACGAGCATAGGCAGACAAGGACTCAACATAACGACGTTGACCTTCAGCATACAAAGTATCAAAAGCCAAACTTGACTTACCAGAGCCAGATAAACCAGTTACCACCACCAATTTCTCACGCGGAATGGTCACATCAATGTTTTTTAAATTATGGGCACGCGCCCCATGAATCACAATATTTTCTTGCATAATTTAAGATACAGAGCCCGTAAAACGCACGGTGAAAATAGGCGGTAAGTCCGAAATCTGTGATTTCGAAGACGCACCCCCGTCAAGACAACTAGTGCTTTCACAGGTCGAAAACCGAAGAAAGCACAGATGTCTATGACGCAGAAGCCAGTTCCACACGCTTAAACATGAAGAAACCAGCAATTTTTCACACAGCGTTTAGGGCGTGTTCAATTCCTTTCTAGATATAAGTGTGTTAAGAAAGCGAGAAGAAAATAGGAAAATGTGATGTCACTTCATGACAAAACATTTTGTCTTTTTCTCGACGCTTTTAGCACGCATTCAAATTCTTTCTAAGATACAAAGGGCGTTGTAACAGTCTGGGAGACTGTTGCAATAGGGAAATAGGGAAAACGCAGTTTTCCTCATTACACCAACATTATTAGCCCGTGTTCATTTCCTTTCTTCAAGAACTTTCATTTGTTGAAAGAGAAAAAGGTTTCGACTATATTTTTCAATCATTCAACCCCTTAAAAATCCGTATAACTTACTTATTAAACGTCTTCATATTATATCACATTTATTCAGAAAACCTTTCCGTTATGGTACTTTTTTGGTATAATAGAGGTTGCGTTAACGAATCAAATCAAAAGGAGGGCAAAGATATGAAACAGATTTTTCTATCAACAATGACTGATTTAGAAGAAATCCAAACCTTTGAACCAGGGGCTTGGATTAATTTGGTTAACCCCTCCCAGAGCGAATCTATGGAAGTAGCTGAGCACTACAAGATTGACATCGCCGATTTACGGGCTCCACTAGATGCGGAAGAATCTTCTCGTATTACAGTTGAAGATGATTATACATTAATTATCGTAGACGTTCCCATTTTGGAAGAACGGAATAATAAAACCTACTATATCACTATTCCTCTCGGAATCATCTTAACAGATGAAGCAATTATCACCACTTGTTTAGAAGAACTACCATTATTTGAACAATTTATTCATCGTCGCATACGAAATTTCTTTACCTTTATGAAATCTCGTTTTGTTTTCCAAATTCTTTATCGCAATGCCCAGCTATATCTTTCTGCCCTACGTACAATTGACAGAAAGAGCGAAGAAATTGAAAAACAACTGCATGAAGCTACGCGAAATGAAGAACTAATCGTACTGATGGAATTGGAAAAAACAATCGTCTACTTCAAAGCTTCCCTAAAAACCAATGAACGATTGGTTAAAAAACTGGCAAGTTCTACACGCTTACTTCGGAAATATGAAGAAGATGAAGATTTGTTGGAAGATACACTAGTCGAAACGCAACAGGCTATTGAGATGGCAGATATCTATGGTTCCATCTTGAATTCGATGACACATGCCTTTGCTTCCGTTATTTCCAATAACCAGAATACAATCATGAAGACATTGGCTCTCATGACCATTGTTATGTCTATTCCAACCATGGTATTTTCTGCCTACGGTATGAACTTCAAGGATAATATTATCCCATTTAATGATATTCCATATGCATTTTGGTGGATTATCCTATTTGCCTTTGCTATTAGCTTATCACTTACCTTCTACTTCATTCGTAAGAGATGGTTTTAACTTAAGGAGATGAATATGTCATTTACAGAAATCAACGGATTGACGAAGAAAAATCAAGAATTTATACATATTGCTACTAACCAACTGATTAAAGATGGAAAATCGGATAGCGAGATTAAAGAGATATTAGAAGAGATTCTACCGACTATCATCGAGAATCAAAAAAATGGTATTACTGCACGTAACTTGTATGGAGCACCTAGTGAATGGGCAGCTAGTAAATCTACTTCTGCTAAAGAGAAGAACGACCAAGTAAAATACAATGAAAATCCATGGCTCATGTGGGTCGACTCTAGTTTGCTTATGTTAGCAATTATCGCTGGCGTCAATGGATTGATGAACCTCTTCGGTCAAGGTGCTCAATACGGTCTAGTTACTTTATTAGTTATTGGTTTTGGAGTCGGCGCTGGTATGTACTTTATGTACCACTTCGTTTATAGAGAGCAAATCAAAACTGGTCAACGCCCTAAATTATTGAAGGCCATCGCTTTCCTTGGACTCGCTACCTTGGCTTGGTCAGTCGTCTTCCTTCTAGCTGCATTGATTCCATCATCACTCAATCCTGTTTTACACCCTATTGTTACTATCCTTATCGGAGCAGCAGCATTCGGTATTCGTTATCTTTTGAAAAAGAAATACAATATCCGAAGTGCTATGACACCTGTTCAATAAAAAACAAAGCGATTTGATTTCCCAGTCGCTTTTGTTTATCTATACAGTCCAGCTATCAAATAATCTGATACTCAATGAAAATCAAAATCAGACTTGCTCCAAAGGTTCGGGGAACCTTTGGAGGTTGGAAATACGCGAACCTAGTTCGTATCGCTCTGATGCAGATAGAACTGAAGTTCCCCAAACCAAGTCAACAACGTCTGATTTTGATCTTCGAAGAGCATGAGCAATCAACTACTGTGCTGAGATGTTGACACAAACTTTGAGAATCGGTGCTGTGCTTGAGCCCAGTCTCAATTCGCTTTCTCATTTTCATGCTCGTGAAAAAACAGTCCATTCTGTCATTGCGCTTTTCACATTTCTATGGCGCAAGCTAAAAAGACCCGTCAGGGTCTTGATTCGCCTTCTAATTTCCGAGCTCATGAAAAAACAGTCCATTCAAGGACTGTTTTTTTACTAATCTTCGTTTACGAATGGCAAAAGAGCCATAACGCGAGCACGTTTGATAGCTGTTGTTACTTTACGTTGGTTTTTAGCTGAAGTTCCAGTTACACGGCGTGGAAGGATTTTTCCACGTTCAGAAATGAAACGGCTAAGAAGCTCAGTATCTTTGTAATCAACATATTCAATTTTGTTAGCTGCGATATAGTCAACTTTTTTACGGCGTTTGAAACCGCCACGACGTTGTTGAGCCATGTGTGTTCTCCTTTATATTATTAGTTTCTGACCTAGAATGGAAGGTCATCGTCTGATATATCCATTGGATTACTTGCTCCGAATGGACTTTCTTCTCGAGCGAAGTTCGGTGTAGATTGCGCAGGCGCTTGATAAGGCGAGTTGTAATCATTGCCACCAGTAAAGGAATTACCAGCTGAATAACCGCCCCCTTGGCCATCACGGGCAGTACGGCTTTCCAAAAGTTGGAAACTTTCTGCAACTACCTCTGTAACGTAGACACGTTGTCCCTGTTGGTTATCATAGCTACGAGTCTGAATACGACCTGTAACACCAATCAGCGCACCTTTTTTAGCCCAATTCGCCAAATTTTCAGCTTGTTGGCGCCAAATGACTACGTTAATAAAGTCCGCTTCCCGTTCACCATTTTGATTTTTAAAATTGCGGTTAACCGCCAAGGTAAAAGTCGCAACAGCCTGGTTAGACGGAGTATAACGAAGTTCTGCATCACGGGTCATGCGACCAACCAATACTACATTATTAATCATACAATACCTTCTTACGCGTCAAGTTTGATAATCATGTGACGAAGAATATCGCCGTTGATTTTTGACAAACGGTCAAACTCTTTAAGAGCTACATCGTTGTTTGCTTCAACGTTAACGATGTGGTACAAACCTTCGCGGAAATCTTTGATTTCGTATGCAAGGCGACGTTTTTCCCATACTTTTGATTCAACGATAGTTGCACCGTTGTCAGTCAAGATAGAGTCAAAGCGTGCTACCAAAGCGTTTTTAGCTTCTTCTTCAATGTTTGGACGAATAATATAAAGAATTTCGTATTTAGCCATTGATATGTTCCTCCTTTTGGTCTAATGACTCATGGTCTAGCCACGAGTAAGTGAGGGATACTCACAGAAAATAATTATACCATAATATAGAAAATGTGCAAGAAAAATACTTTACTGAAAACAATTTCACACTCAATAATCTATACAACAATCGCTTTTGCGACTTCTTCTGTTGTCATACGCGAGAAATAATGAGTAGTATCAATCTCTTGAAGTTTAGCAAGTACATCCGCATATTCATAACGTGTACCAACAAGTAACTCCTCAACATCAGAGACATCACCAATACCGAAGAAATCCCCGTAAATCTTAATAGATTCAATGATGGATTTTTCAGTCTTAATGTAGGTTGTAATTTTACCAGCTGGGTAACGGACGTTGCGCTCAACTGTGTATTCTGGTGTTTGACCATAAGTCCAATCCCATGTTGCAAACTGCGTATCACGGATTTCTTGGATTCGAGCCAAATCATCCTCAGTCAACACATATTCATCCATTTCTGGATATTCTTGCTTCATTTGATTGAGAATGGCATCTTTAAATTCCAGAACAGTCATTTTTTCTGGTAACTCACTGTTAATGTTGGTTACGCGGGCACGAACGGATTTAACACCTTTGGACTCGATTTTGTCTTTGCTGACTTTAAGAGCACTTGCTAGGACAGACATATCAACATCAAAGAGCAAGCAACCGTGGTGCATCATACGGCCTTTTGCATATGCTTGGGCATTACCACAAATTTTCTTGCCGTCAATTTCAAGGTCATTACGACCAGTAAAGTTAGCCTCTACGCCGAGTGTTGCAAGAGTATCGATAACGGGCTTAGAGAAAGTTTTAAAGTCAAATGCTCCTTCTTCAGATTTATTTGAAATAATGGTGTAGTTGAGATTGTTTAAATCATGGTAAACCGCTCCACCACCAGACAAACGGCGAACGACATGGATACCATGAGCATCTGTATATTCCTTGTTAATTTCTTGGATAGCATTTTGATGCTTTCCAATGATGATAGCTGGTTCATTAATCCAAAGAATAAAAATTTCATCAATATCAGTTAATTCTTTGAATGCATAGGCTTCTAGGGCAATGTTGTAGGCTGGGTCATTGCTGTTGTTTACGATGTATTTCATGCAAAACTCCTTTATTGTTAACTAATTTTTATTATAGTGGAAACGATAACAAAAGACAAGTCCGAAGACCTGTCTTTCAAACATTATTCCACGTCAGCTCCATTTGTAGCGATGACTTTTTTATACCAATCAAATGATTTTTTCTTAGAGCGTTTGAGTGTACCATTTCCCTCATCGTCACGGTCAACATAAATGAAACCGTAGCGTTTTTTCATTTCGCCAGTTCCAGCAGAAACTAGGTCAATAAAGCCCCAAGTAGTGTATCCCAAGAGCTCAACGCCGTCTTCTACAATAGCATCTCTCATTGCCAGAACGTGTTGACGGAGGTAGTCGATACGGTAATCATCTTCTACATAGCCATTTTCATCTGGTGTGTCAACTGCTCCCAGACCATTTTCAACCACAAAGAGTGGTTTTTGATAGCGATCCCAGATAGAATTGAGGGTAATACGGAAACCGAGCGGGTCAATCTGCCAGCCCCATTCCGATGCGTCTAGGTAAGGGTTTTTAATAGAAGCAAAGATATTACCTGCTGTCTTTTCCTTGACTGCAGGATCGCCAGATGCGACACGGCTAGAGTAGTATGAGAAGGAAATAAAGTCCACCGTATGCTCTTTCAGGAGTGCTAGGTCTTCGTCGGTCATTTCAATCTCAATACCTGCACGCTCCCACTTCTTCTTGGCATAGTTTGGATAATAGCCACGTGCCTGAACATCGATGAAGAAATAATTTTCACGGTCTTCTTGCAGACCTTCCCAAACATCACGAGGATGACAAGTATGTGGGTAATATTGACCTGCGGCCAACATACAGCCAACCTTGTTTTCTGGGTCAATTTCATGGGCTAATTTAGTAGCAATGGCAGATGCTACAAGCTCGTGGTGGGCAGCCTGGTATTTGACCTGCTCCACATTTTCACCTTCTTCAAATTGGTATTCATTCGGATAGAATTTACGAACTTCCCAAGATAAAGGATTTTCAATTGATACACCTTCATGGCTTCGTTCAAATACAAAATGCAAATGATCCGCCAATGCCAAGTACAAAGACAGGTCGAATTGGACTCCTAAAACTCCCTCTGCCTTATTGATAATAGCATTTACTACTTCCACCTCAGTACTTTCCATTTGTAAATACAGGCTTGACAAATCCGATTGTTGGTAGTCATTTTGTAATACAAAGGTTTTTTCAATTTTGCTGGTGTCTAATTCTTCACCAGCTTTTTTCTGAAAACCCAACCCTTTCCCCATGACAATCAACTCACGACCCTGTTGGTCTGTTGCTTGAATGACATTATTGTTGTACACTTTTTCAATTTGCATCTGCCTTACCGCCTCACAATCTGAATGGATAAAAAGAACCTAAGTAGATAGCAAATAAGACTGTTCCCAGACCATTTACTATCCACTTAGGTTTTGCCTGCTAATCAGTGACAATCCTTATCATTATCATATCAGATTGAAAACGCTTTTTCAAGTGCTATTGGATTGATAGTAGCCCCAATTTTTCGAAAGCATGATAAAGACCATCATGTTCTACATCGTCTGTCACCATATCAGCCATAGCCAAGATTTCCGCTCCGCCATTTCCCATAGCGACCCCAACTGCACAATACTCTAGCATTGGAATATCAATTTTGGCATCTCCAAATGCGATGGTGTCCTCTTTTTTAGCACCTAAATGTTCCAATAGTACTTCGATCGCATGTGCCTTGTCAATGTCTTTCACACCTAAATCACCAAACAGGGCTGTCTCTCCGCGACCACCCCAGGTATTAGCTACTAACTGTGGAAACGTAGCTTTGGAGTCCAAATGATCCTGATAGGAATCTAGCACAAAACTGATTTTATTCAAATCATCTCGATACAATTCTCCATCAAAAACCATTCCATGCATGACATCTTCAGCTTCTTGGTGAGCAACTTCTTCGGCTGTTTTCCCCTTATTCATAGCATAAATTTTCATGGTTTCGCGAGCTCGTTCGCGGAAGTTTTCACTTGCAAAAAGACCATTGTTGCTTTCCAAGTAAAACTCTAGCCCTCGTTCATGGAGCCAATCTACAACAGCTTTGGCATCTTCCTTAGAAATGAGTTGGTGCATGACGACTTTTCCTTGATGCTCTACATAGGATCCATTTCCACCAATCATTCCATCGAGCCCAATTCCCCACAATTCTGGCTGCATTTCTGCTCGACTGCGACCAGTACAGACATAGACCAAGTGCCCATTTTCACGAGCTTTTCGAATAGCCCGAATCGCCGATTCAGGAATCCGATTATGGTAGTCTACTAAGGTCCCATCCACATCTAAAAAAATAATCTTGCGCATCTGTTTTCTCCTTGTATCTTATTACTATTATTATAATTCGTTCTAAGCTCAAAAGCAGACAAAAAAATGCGAAAAATTGATACTATTGTATGAAAAAGGTTGCTGATGTGGGAGATTAACTAACTTAGACTCAATGAAAATCAACTTTCGCCTAGCTTCAACTATCTGGGAGATAGTTAGAGGCTGGAAATATTGCGAACTGAGTTCGCGTCATTAAGCCGACGATAGAACTCTGAACTTTCTCATTTCAGTGTAACAGGCTTAGGCTAGGCTCAAGACCAGGACCACTCATCCAGGCTCTTGACTACGGAAATATTTGATGTTCAAAAAGTATTATAACTCGTATGCACTGCACAGCACCTTTATAAGCAATGTGCAAATGAATACAGATTTGAAAAATATATCACTAATAAAATTTGTAATTACTATGAGTTTTATCAACTCCACATCCAAATGTTACTAACTTTTGAACATCATTTTGCTGTCCGTTAAATAAGCCCGCCACTATTTTTGATCCAACAATAACACCGTCTGATACCCGATTGAAACGGAGAATATCTTCTTGACTAGAGACACCAAAACCTGTTAGAACTGGTACAGGTGACAGTTCCGTTAATTGGTGCAAATGATGATCTAACTGATCAGTGTATTGGTTAGACTTACCTGTAACCCCATTAATAGCCACAGCATAAACAAAGCCCTGAGCATCTTGGACCAGTTGTCTTTGTCTTTCCAAACCTGTTGTCAAACTTACCAATCGAATAAGGCAAATATCCCTATCATTTAAAAAGTCTGTCACTATTGATTCCTGTTCATAAGGCAAATCTGGAATGATCAAGCCTTTGACACTCGTATGTTCTAAATCATCAATAAATCGTTCTAAACCATATTGGAATACGGGATTAAAATAGGACATAATAATCAATGGAACTTGACTAGTCTCTTCTTTCAATTTTTGGACAATTTCAGTCAAGGTCACACCCTTTGCTAGGCTTCGTTGCCCAGCTGCTTCGATAACAGGCCCATCAGCTACAGGGTCTGAAAACGGTACACCTATTTCGATTGCTGAAACACCCGATTGTTCAAGGAATTGAATGGTTTCGAATAACCCATCCAACCCCTGATTATGATCACCAGCCATAATGTAAGGAATAAAAATTCCTTTTTGAGCATTCTTTATTTCCTGTAAACGAACTTGTAAGGTTTTGGTCATATTAGTTCTCCTTTTTTTCTGCTTGTAGCCTTTCTCGAACTTGTGCAACATCTTTATCCCCTCGACCTGAAAGACATACAATGATGGATTTATCTGGCCCTAATTCTTTTGCCAGGGTTGGCAAATATGCAATAGCGTGACTGGACTCTAGGGCAGGAATAATACCTTCTAAACGGGATAAGAGTTTAAAGCCTTCTAAAGCCTCTTCATCTGTTACTGAAACGTAGGTAGCGCGATCAATTGCATTAAAGTAACTATGTTCTGGACCAATGCCAGGATAATCAAGACCAGCCGAAATAGAGAATGCTTCTAAAATTTGACCATTTTCATCCTGTAGAACATCCATCAAAGCCCCATGAAGAACTCCTGGTCGTCCCTTAGCAAAAGTTGCTGCATGGAAGCCTGTCTCCAATCCAAGTCCTGCAGCCTCAACACCATACATTGCAACAGAGGTATCATCCACAAAAGGATAGAAAAGGCCCATTGCATTAGATCCTCCACCAATACATGCCAAGAGAGCATCTGGTAACTGACCACCAGAAATCTCTGCAAATTGACGTTTTGCCTCTTTTCCAATTACGCTCTGAAAGTCACGGACAATTTCTGGAAATGGTGCTGGTCCAAGGACAGATCCCATAACATAATGGGTATCCTCAACTTGAGCAACCCAAGCTCGAAGAGCTGCATTTACCGCATCTTTTAGCACGCGTGACCCATCCGTTACGGCATGAACCTTTGCACCTAATAATTCCATACGAAAAACGTTGAGAGCCTGACGTTTAACATCTTCTTCCCCCATATAAATGGTACATTCCATATCAAAGAGGGCTGCTGCGGTAGCTGTGGCAACACCGTGTTGCCCCGCGCCAGTTTCAGCAATAATTTTTTTCTTTCCCATCCGTTTCGCAAGCAATACCTGCCCCAACGAATTGTTAATTTTATGGGCACCCGTATGATTCAGATCTTCGCGTTTTAGATAGATTTTAGCACCTCCGCAGTAATCTGTAAGGCGTTTGGCAAAGTAGAGGGGATTTTCTCGCCCAACATACTGGACAAGCAATTCTTCAAATTCCGCCTGAAACTCTGGATCTTCTTTGGCAGTTCGGTAGGTCTGTTCTAGTTCTAATACAGCAGTCATCAATGTCTCTGGTACGAATCGACCGCCGTATTCTCCAAAGAATCCGTCTTTATTTGGTTGTTGGTAAGTCATAGTTTCACTCTTTCTATAAATGCTTTTATTTTTTCAACATCCTTTTGCCCATTTGTCTCAACACCCGAGGAGACATCTACGGCATAAGGAGTAAATAAGGATTGCGCTTCTGCTACATTATCCACTGTCAAGCCCCCTGCAATGAAAAATGGTTTTTCAAAGTTATGATGGGCTAATAGTTTCCAATCAAAAAGTTGACCCGATCCTGCATTTGGAGCATCAAAGAGAAGGTAGTCTGCATTTGTATTCAACTCCCCTAGGGTATTGTCCAGTTGAATGGCTCGAATGATTGGAACTGAAATGTGATGCGATAGACATTCATCCCAGTTACCATGGATCTGAATCAAGTCCAATGGAACCACCGAAATAGCCGTTTCTAGTTCTTTCAAACTTGGTTGGACAAATACCCCTACTATTTTTACTGCAGGAGGAATCAACTGGGCCAACTCATGTGCTTTTTCAAAGCTCACTCGCCGCTTACTTGGTGCAAATACAAATCCAATATAATCCGCTCCTGCTTCAACTGCAGCATACACCGCCTCCTTAGTAGAAAGCCCACAAATTTTAACCTTTGTCAATCGATAACTCCTTTACTTTTTGCGCAACATCTTCCGACTGCATCAGTGCTGTTCCGACTAAGAGTGCATGAAAGTAGGGAGCAAGGAGTTCAGCTTGTTCATTTGTAAAAATGCCTGATTCTGATACATACACTCTGTCCGGTAGAAAATGAGGTGCTAAGTCAAGACTAGTTTGAAGGGAAACTTCAAATGTTGTTAGGTTCCGATTGTTGACACCAATTATCTTTGCGCCAATGCGATGAGCAATGTCTAATTCTGAAAGATTATGAGTCTCAACCAATACTTCCAGACCCAAACGGGTTGCAAATTTAAACAATTCTTTGAGCCTGTCTTCGGACAAAGCCGCCACAATCAATAGTATCACTGTAGCACCTGCATTAAGACTGCGAATAATTTGTTTTTCATCAATGATAAAATCTTTCGCTAATGTCGGAATTGAAACCAAATCTGAGATTTGACGAAGAAACTGTACATCCCCCTTAAAGAAAATTTGGTCAGTCAATACTGAAATCATAGCAGCCCCTGCTGCTTCGTATTGGCGTGCTTGCTCAGTAATATCCACCGTCAGATTGATATCTCCCATACTAGGGCTAGCTTTTTTTACCTCAGTAATCAGTTGTAATTGACCCTTCTGCTTGGTAAGAAAATCAAATAACGAATAGGTTGAACGAACAGATTCTACTGGCTCATTTACCAGCTGAGCAACCTCTGCCTCCTTTTGCTTTAAAATTGTCTGTAAAAAATCCTGACTCATATCTGAACCTCCCTTAGTTCTTCCAATTTTCTCAGAGCAGAACCGTCCGCAAGTAGACTTCGAGCCAATTCAACTCCTTCACGGATACTTGAAACCTTACCATTTGCATAAAAGCCTAGACCTGCATTTAAAACCGTCGTTTCTAAGTAAGGACTTGCTTGATTTTGTAGAACTGACAACAAAATTTCTGCATTCTCCACAGCATCTCCACCTTGAATATCCGCGAGTTCTAATGGATTCAGATCCACATCAGCAAAGGTAAATCTGCCCTGATGGATATTCCCATCTGTAAGCAAAGTGTAGTGATTCTCTCCAAATAAGGCCGCTTCATCCATATGGTTTGGTCCTGTGATAAGTAACGCGCGTCGTCTTCCCAATTTTTTCATAACATGGGCCAGATCCAACTGGAGGTCTTCTCGATAAACTCCCATCAATTGACTATCTAATGATAGGGGATTGGCTAAAGGACCAACAATATTCATAATTGTTGGAACTCCCAATGCCCGTCTGGCTGGACCAATAAAGCGCATGGCTGGATGCATGGTTTGAGCAAAGACAAAAGCCAATCCAACCTCTGACAATGCTTTTGATACTACTTCTGGATTCGCTGCAATATTTATCCCTAATTCTTCAAGTACATCTGCAGAACCTGACTTCGATGAAATAGATCGATTTCCCGCCTTCGCTAAACGAATACCTCCAGCTGCCAAGATAAAGCAAGCCGTCGTCGAAATATTAAAACTATACGATTGATCCCCACCCGTACCGCAGTTGCACATTGCGTCCGAATATGTTTGAGGCAATTGTACAGCATGTTTTTTCAAAGACTTTACGACACCTGCAATTTCATCAACTGTTTCACCCTTCATTTTCAAGCCTAGTAACAGAGCTGCAATCTGACTTTCTGTCAATTCTCCATTCAGAATACGATTAAAAACTCCTTCGATTTCTCCCTCAGATAAGTCTTGTTTTGTAGCTAATTTTTCAAAAATTTCTTTCATCTTACTACCTCTCTAACAAACTGTTCAATCATTTGTAAGCCTTCCGGACTCCCTATACTTTCTGGATGAAATTGCAAACCAAAAATTGGTAATTCCTTATGTTGGATAGCCATAATTTCGTCATCATCTGTTGTACGAGCAGTCACTATAAAATCTTTTGGCATTTCATCAATGACAATCGAGTGATAACGCATGATTTCTACATCTCCCTGAAAACCATTGAAAATTGGAGAGTTTCCTTCCACTCGCATCTGACTCTGCTTCCCATGCATAACCGTTTTGGCTAATCTCAACTGCCCTCCAAAAACTTCAGCGATTGCTTGATGTCCCAAACAAATGCCCAATATTGGTTTTTTATCTGCAAAAATCTGTATCATTTCTTCCATTTTTCCAGCATCTGCTGGCCAACCTGGTCCTGGAGAAAAAACCAAACCTTTCGCTTTATTTGCTTCATCAAATAGATTCTCCGCATCATTTCTCAATACCTGCACAGGTGAAAACTGTCCTAGATATTGGGCTAAGTTATAGGTAAATGAATCATAGTTATCAATTAAAAGAATCATAGCACTCTCCTATTTTCGTCATCGCCTTTGCCTTGTTCAACGTTTCTTGGTATTCATTTTCTGGTACACTATCATATACAATTCCTGCACCTGCTTGCACATAGGCTTTGCCATTTTTCACTACCATGGTGCGAATAGCAATCGCAAAATCCATGTCTCCTGTAGCAGATAGATAGCCAATTGCTCCTGCATAAATGCCGCGCTTTTCCTTTTCTAATTCATAGATGCGCTGCATGGCTCTAATTTTCGGTGCTCCTGAGACAGTTCCAGCAGGTAGGGTAGCTTTTAATGCATCTAATGCAGTCAAATTCTCCAATAATTGTCCTTTGACAATGCTTGTTAAGTGCATCACATAACGGAAATATTCAACTTCCATATACTTAGTAACTTCGACAGTTCCAATTTGTGCAATTCGACCAATATCATTTCGTCCCAAATCAACCAACATTCTATGTTCAGCAACTTCTTTCGTATCTGTTGATAAATCAGTCGCCAATCGTTGGTCCTCCTCCTCATCATTTCCACGAGGCCGAGTTCCAGCAATTGGATTAGTTGTCACGATTCCATCTTTTACAGACACAAGACTTTCTGGACTAGCGCCTATTATTTGATAATCTTCAAAATCATAAAAATATAAATAGTTCGATGGATTGGTAACCCGTAAATTACGGTAATAATCAAAAGGGTTGCCAGAAATATCTGATGAAAAACGTTGACTGAGGACACATTGAAACATATCGCCTTGCCGAATCAATTGTTTTGCTGACCTAACCATATTTTCGAATTCTTCTTTTTCAAGATGACTCTTGAAGGATAATGATTGAAGATCATGGGGTGCAAATTCATCGGGTGCTGGATTTTTTAATTCGGCTAAAACACCTGCTAGAGCTCTCTCCATCTCACTCGAACTACGGCCACTATAGGTATTATCTTCATGAATGGAGAGAATCTCCTTCTTATGATCAAATACTAAATACGATTCATAAATAAAGAAATGCATATCCGGTGTTCCAATGGTGTCCTTGGGGATATGACCAATGGGTTCACAGAGACTAATCAAGTCATATCCAACAAATCCAATTGCCCCTCCTTGAAAGGGAGCCTCTCCAGTCAAATTCGAACTTTCCACCACAGATTGTAGGTATTCCAATGGATCACCTTCCACCACTTCTCCATTGTTGGTCAACACACCATGGTCATATTTGATTTCATAGACAGGATTATAGGCAATAATGGAAAAACGAGCGTTTCCCTTTTCTCTCGGAATGGATTCTAGGATAATCTTATGCTTACCTTTTAGTCGCATAAAGGCTAGAATAGGGGTTAATATATCTGCTGGTAGTACGTTGTGCATGGGAACTCCTTTTGTGAAAACAAAAAGCCCTCACACAGAAAAAATCTGTGCGAGGGCGTCTAATCAAAGCTAGCGCGGTGCCACCTCCATTAACAAGGGTACACAAAAAACCTTGTCATCTCAAACTCCTCCAACAAGGAGTCGCACGGTAAGGGGTGCCAACCGGAAGGATATTGATTACCTTCTCATATCAAACATCAGCCCATTTCATCTTCGTTTGCTACTGACTCGCAACAACCGTCAGTTTTCTGAAAACAAACTTGAAGATTACTTCTTCTGATTAGTATTCATTTTATACTATTTTCAAAATTTGTCAAGTATATTTTAATAAATTTTCAGAATATTCGGTTTTTATAACCAATTTTTCTGTAGAGTATTATCTTTACCAAGTAGAGAAGGTAATACTCTTGGATAATCAACAGGATTTCTTGCCAACAGACTTGTTACGAAAAAATCTGCAACAAAGCTTGCAAACATTACCAGGAATAGAAATGCACAGAAATTGATTTATGACCAAATTTCAAGTATTGTTCTCCAAACCCTTCCTATTTCATTATTTTTGAAAAAAAGAAAGCCAATCGGACTTTCTTTTGATTCATTATATTATTTCCGTTTTGGTGGGTTGTGGATCGCAACACCAAGAACATCAAGGAAGGCCTCATACATAACTTCTGAGAAGGTTGGGTGACCATGGATAGAAGCTGCCACATCGTCAACAGTCAATTCAGATTCCATGATAGTTGCTGCTTCGTTGATCATTTCAGCTGCAACTGGACCGATGATATGAACACCAAGGATTTCATGGTATTTCTTATCAGCGATAACTTTTACGAAACCATGTGCTTCGTTAGAAGCAATCGCACGACCATTACCAGTGAAGCTGTTGCGACCGATCAGGATATTTTCTTTACCGTATTTCTCGATTGCTTGGTCTTCAGTCAAACCAACCATCGCAATTTCAGGGTGTGTGTAAACCGCTGCTGGTGTGAAGTCCAATTTAGCCTTGTGGTGGTTGCCGTTGATAGCATTCTCAGCAGCAACTTCACCCATACGATAAGCAGCGTGTGCCAACATTTTAGTACCATTAACGTCACCAGGTGCATAAATTCCTGGGATAGAAGTTTCTTGGTATGCATTAACCTTGATACGACCGCGATCCAACTCAAGGTTAAGATTTTCAAGACCAGCCAATTGAGGTACACGTCCAATTGAAAGAAGAGCTTTTTCAGAAATAATTTCTGAACCATCGTTCAATTTAATTGTCAATTGATTGTTGGCTTCAACAATCTCAGATACACCAACAGAGGTCAAGAATTTCATACCTTTCTTAGAAAGGACTTTTTGCAATTCGACAGACACTTCGCGGTCCATACCAGGAATGATACGGTCAGCCATTTCAACAACTGTTACTTCAGTACCGTAAGACGCGTAAACCAAACCAAGTTCCACACCGACTACGCCACCACCCATAACAGTGAGTGACTTAGGAATTTCACGCAAGTCAAGAATATCATCAGAAGTTAACACCAATTTAGAATCAATACCTGGGATGTTGATACGAGAAACCTTAGAACCAGTTGCAAGTACAATGCTGCGACCTTTAATCACTTTATCACCAATCACAACTGTCTTATCAGGGTTTACTTGTCCAAGACCATTGAAGATGGTTACCTTGTTGGCTTTCAAGAGACCCGCTACACCACCAGTCAAAGTCTTCACAACCTTGTTTTTGAAGTCAACTGTTTTATCCATATCTACTGTGTAGTTTGTAGATGCAAGATTGATACCACGCTCTGCCGCAATCTTCAATCCATCAAGAATTTCAGCATTTTTGAGGTAGGTCTTAGTTGGGATACATCCTTTGTTCAAGCAAGTCCCACCAAATTCTGATTTTTCAACGATTGCGATTTTACCACCTAGTTGGGCACCACGAATCGCTGCATAGTAGCCAGCAGGACCACCACCGACAACAATCATATCGTACTCGTCTGCTGCCAATTCAGCCTTAGGAGCTTGTGGAGCTACTGCAGGAGCTGCAGGCACTTCCAAACCAGCTGCTTTCAAGTCTGCAGTTGCTTGTGCAACTTCTGCTGGAGCCGGTGTAGCACCAGTTTCAACTGTTTCACCTTCTGCACCAAGGTAAGCAATAACTTCTGTTACAGGAACTGTTGCACCGTTACCGTGAACGATTTTCAAAAGAACACCTGATTCTTCCGCTTCCAACTCCATGCTTGTTTTATCTGACATCATCTCTAAGATAACATCACCTTCATTGACAAAATCACCCTCTTGTTTTTTCCATTCGATGATTTCACCTTCTTGCATGTCTACACCAAGTTTCGGCATAATAATTTCAATTGCCATAGTTATGATACAAAGAACGTCAAATGCGACAGAATTTTAGGAGTCCAACGCAGGATGCTTACATCCAAGGCGGACTATCTAAATTCCGAAGCATTTAGTTCGTGTTCAAATGTCACGAACTCGTTCTACATCCTTTCTTTATTTTCTATTCAGAAATCTAATTCTTTTATTTTTTAACCAACGATAAAATCATTATCAAATCAACAATTCCAATGGGTTTTCCAGCAAGTTCTTCAAGTCAACCATGAACTTAGCACCATTCATACCATCAATGATACGGTGGTCAATGGTCAAGCAAAGTGCCATAATTGGACGGATTTTGATTTCACCATCAATAACTACTGGAGTTTGAACAGTTGCTGCTACACCAAGGATTGCTGAGTTTGGTTGGTTGATAATTGGGTTAAAGGTTTTGGTACCAAACATACCCAAATTGGTGATAGAGAAGGTAGAGCCTGACATTTCAGCTCCCTTCAACTTACCAGATTGAGCTTTCTTGATAACATCTTTTGATGCCACAACAAATTCAGACAAGCTCATCTTATCTGCGCCATGAACAACTGGCACCACCAAGCCATCATCTAGACCTACTGCGATACCAAGGTTGACAAACTTGTGTAATTCGATTTCTTGTGCATCGTTAATCAAAGAAGCGTTCATGTAACGGTGTTCTTCTTTCATCAAAGTACGAACAACCGCGAGACCAATCAAGTCTGTAAAGGTCACTTTCAGACCAGTCTTGTTCATAATTGGCTCAAGGATTTGCTTACGAAGCGCCATGAGGTTGGTCATGTCGATATCGTAATTAAGCGTAAAAGTTGGAGCAGTCAAGTAAGAGTTGACCATACCTTTTGAAATCGCCTTACGCATTGGGCTCATCTTAATGATTTCAACGCCTTCTGGCAATTCTTTAGCTGGTTTCTCTTCCACTTTAGGAGCTGGAGCCACAACTTCTGGTTCTACGGGAGCAAGAACAGCAAGTACATCTTCCTTAACAATTTTACCATTGACACCAGTTCCAGTGATTGTTGACAGATCAACACCATGGTCAGCTGCAATACGGGCTGCGAGCGGTGTCGCCTTAGGTGCTGCAACCTTGAAGTCTTCTACGTCAACCTTGTGGACGCGGCCATTTGCACCAGTTCCTGGAACAAGACCCAAATCAATGCCCAATTCCCTAGCCAACTTACGTGCCGCTGGAGTTGCACGCACCTTGCCGCCACCTTGTGGCTTAGCTGCCACTGCAGGAACAACGATAACAGACGTGCGACCTGCTGGTACTTCTTCAATAGCTGCAGCTGGCTCAACAGCAGGAGCACTACCTGCTTCAACTGTTTCACCTTCTGCACCGATATAGGCAATGACCTCTGTCACAGGAACAGTTGCACCGTTGCCATGAACAATTTTCAATAGGACGCCTGACTCTTCTGCTTCCAGCTCCATGCTGGTCTTGTCAGACATCATTTCCAAGAGAACATCGCCTTCGTTGACGACATCGCCCTCTTGTTTTTTCCACTCGATGATTTCACCTTCTTGCATGTCCACACCAAGTTTAGGCATAATAATTTCTACTGCCATTTTTTAGATACCAAGTCCGAACAGAAAACAATTGAATATAGGAAATCGTAGAAAATATTGATTTTCAATCGATTCATACATTTTTAAGTTTTCCGAACGGGTTCAATTCCTTTCTCTCAATTTCTTACGTTATCAAAGAACCGACTCCAATGATATTCATTGAACCAGGTCAATTCTTTTCATACATTCCTTCAAACAGGGTTAGGACGGTTGCCCGTCCTTCCATTTTTTCTTTAGCCCTTGTTTACTTGCTTATAAATTGCCGCTTTGATTTTCTCTACGTTTGGCAATACTGCATTTTCAAGAATGTTAGCGTAAGGAACTGGTACATCGTCTGAAGCGATACGGATGATTGGTGCATCCAAGTAGTCAAAAGCTTCGCTTTCTGTGATGATTGATGCGATTTCACCGATGAATCCACCTGTTTTGTAAGCATCGTTGACCAAGATAACCTTACCAGTTTTCTTCACAGATTCGATGATTAATTCTTTATCCAATGGGATAAGGGTACGTGGATCTACCACTTCTACGCTGATGCCTTCTGCAGCCACTTCTTCAGCCGCTTTCAAAACACGTTCCAACATACGACCGTATGAAATGATAGTTACATCAGTACCTTCACGTTTGATTTCGCCTTTACCAAGTGGAATGTAGAAATCAGGATCCAAGTTCACTTCTTCTTTTTTACCGTAAAGAGCTTTTGGTTCCAAGAAGATAACTGGGTTGTTGTCAAGGATAGATGATTTCAAAAGACCTTTTGCATCGTTAGCAGTACCAGGTGCAACAACTTTGATACCTGGAATGTGAGTCAACCAAGCTTCAAGAGATTGTGAGTGCTGTGCTGCTGAACCGATACCTGAACCAGATGCCACACGGAAGGTTACAGGTGTTTTCAAACCACCACCAAACATATAGTTGGTTTTGGCCGCTTGGTTAACAATCGCATCAAGGGCAATTGTGATGAAGTCCATGAAAGTCAAGTCTACGATTGGACGAAGACCTGTTTGAGCCGCACCAACCGCAGAACCAGCGATTGCAGCCTCAGAGATAGGCGTATCGCGAACACGTTTTGGCCCGAATTCGTCCAACATACCAACCGATGTACCGAAGTCACCGCCGTAGATACCGACGTCTTCCCCCATTAAGAATACTTTTTCATCCTTACGCATTTCTTCGCTCTGAGCCAAGTTAATCGCTTCACGCAAGGCCATTACTTTTGTTTCAGCCATTTTTACAATTTCTCCTACTTATATCAATTTACTTTTACTGTACTAAGGAAAATCAATCAATTACCACATTGTAATCAATCATCATACCTGCCTAGTTTGACCAAACTCTAAAGAGCACAGTCAAACTTCTGACGTTAATAGTTGGGTTCAGACTAGAGGCTTGGAAAAATAGATGAGCCATTAGCGACGTCCGCATCACTAGCTGACTCCCTAATTTTTCTGTGCCTCTTTAACGTCTTCACACCCTAGTCCACAAACACGTCTTCGTATGCGATTGAAATATCTGGATCTGGACTTTCTTGTGCAAATTTCACAGCAGCCTCAACTTGTTCAGCGACTTGTGTTTCAATTGCATCTAATTCTTCATCTGTTGCAATCTTGTTTTCAGTCAAATATGTACGGTATTTCTTAAGTGGATCCTTTGCTTTCCAAGCTGCAACTTCTTCTTTTGTACGGTAGGCTCCGGCATCAGCTGTCGAATGTCCAAACCAGCGATAAGATTCAACCTCCACCATCGCTGGGCCATTTCCTGCACGAACATACTCAATTACTTCTTGCATTTTTTCATAAACAGCAATGACGTCATTACCATCTTCAACATAGTGACCTGGAATACCGTATGCTGCCGCACGTTGGTAGAGGTGAGGAATTTTTGTTGAATAAGAAATGTCTGTTGAGATACCATATCGGTTATTTGTAATAAAGAAAATAACTGGTAAATTCCAGACAGCCGCCAGGTTCATTGACTCATGGAATGAGCCTTCATTTGTTGCTGAGTCACCTGAGAAGGCGATAACGATATTATCTGTCCCAAGGTATTGTTGTGTAAGAGCCGCTCCTACTGCAAGGGCATAACCACCACCGACGATACCGTTTGAACCAAAGTTTCCTTTTTCAACATTAGCCAAGTGCATGGAGCCACCACGGCCTTTGGATGTACCAGTTGCCTTACCAGCAAGTTCAGCCATCATACCGTTGATGTCAATACCTTTTGCAATAACATGACCATGACCACGGTGATGTGAAAAGATAATATCTTGATCAGTCAAACCAACGATTGGTCCAACAGCAGCTGCTTCTTCACCAACTGAGAAGTGGGTCATTCCTTGTACAAAGCCACGACGCACCAATTTATTTAATTTCATATCAACATCACGAATCAGTTGCATTTTCAAGAACATATCCAAGTGTTGTTCTTTTGAGATAGATACCATAATTTCCTCCAAAGGTTTTTCTCTTTCTGTATTATGATAGACCAATATTTCACAAATGGCAAGTATTTGAACCGTTTTCTTTTTGCAGAAATTTTCGTGAAAAACCTTTATTTCGTGCGTTTTTTCACAAATTTCAAGAAATGACAAACCGTCTCGTTTGAAACTTTTCTCACAAACTTAAAAAGAGTCTTGTCAGTCATTTTCCTTTCTGTTAATATAGAAAAGGAGGTGCTTATGGAATTCGATTTGTTTCTTATGATGTGCAACTATATTGGCACAATTGCCTTTGCTGTGTCGGGTGCAGTAAAAGGTTTCAAGAAAAAGTTAGATATTTTTGGAATTAGTCTCCTCAGCATCATTACTGCTGTTGGTGGTGGCATCATTCGTGATACAATGGCAAATAGGATTCCGACTGCCTTGACCGACCCGACTGCAATCTACTTATCTCTTGTTGTGGCTATTGTGATGTACTTGATTGTTATCAATCTAAAGCAGGACAAACCTCTTGATAAGAAGATGATTCATTTCCTTTCCCAGACAAACCTTATCTTTGATGCAATCGGTCTAGCCATCTTCGCCCTTATTGGAGCAAGTACAGGAGTTGAACTTCAACTAAATGCCGTAACGAGTGGTATTTTAGCAGCACTAACAGGAGTTGGTGGCGGAATTGCTCGTGATTTATTAGTCAATGAGACACCGATTGTCCTAAAGGAAGATGTCTACGCTGTGTTAGCACTCTTTTCTGGTATCTTATACCATCTCTGTGTTGTGGATTGGAAATTACCACAAATTCCCGTATTCATTACCATCTTCAGCCTTGCTTTGCTCATTCGACTTTTGGTCATTAAATATAAAATTAACCTTCCGAACATGGAAACAAAACGAAAGGTCTGAGTTTTTCAAAACTCAGACCTTTTTATTATAATTTGACGATCAATTACCGGCCACCGTGGCCACCTGCACCTGGTCCTGTTGCTGTGATTTGAGTAATCTGCTCACCGTTAACTGTCACAGTACCTCCTGTCAATTCAGCAGTTCCATCGAAGTCAAAAGCAGATTGAGCTGTTACATCAATTGTACCTCCGGAGATATAGATATCTCCATTAGCATCAAAGGCATCCGTATCCCCACTACCTACAGCGACTTTCAAGTCACCGCCAGTTACCTTGATAAAGATATCTGATGACGTTGTACTTGCCGCATTAATAGCATCATCTGAACAGTAAACATCTAATGTACCACCATTAATCGTGATGTTGGTACCTTCAAGTGCCTCAGCAGATTCTGATACTGTAATGGTACCTCCGTCAATTGTCAAAGCCGTCTCCGCTTTAATACCATCATCACCTGCTTTTACAGTAATCTCACTGCCTGTGATAGTTGTATAACCTTTGGTAGTATCTGTATCATTTGTAGACTTGATACCATCACCACCCGCTGTTACATTGATTGTACCACCATTGATTGTCAATGAATCCTTACCACGGATACCATCATCTACTGCTGTAACAGTGATACTTCCTGCATCAATAATCAAATCATCAGTTGATACAATACCATCTTGGAAGTTTCCTTCTACTGTCAGGCTACCATTCCCCGTAATGGTTAAATTTGCCTCAACATGAATGGCACCTTCAATATTTGTATCAGTGTGATTGCTCGTATCTTTCACAGTGTTTGTCGTTCCATCTTGAAGTTCCAATTCAACATTATCCGCACTAATAACATTGATTGCGGCAGTATCTGAGCTTGAAATCTCGGCACCTGCTAAAATAATTCGAACATTGGCATCTGTTTCAACAGTCACACCTGCAGTTGTTGAACCTGTTAGAATATAGGTTCCACCTTCCGTAATTTTCAATCCGTCATTTGAAAGTGTTACTTCTGTAGTAGGAAGGGCTGACCAGTCAATGGAAGATGATGATGAACTTGAGTCAGATGATGTGCTATCGCTAGAAGTAGTTGTTGCACTTGATTGACTCGTAGCTGCAGAACTTGAAGTTGTCGTTGAACTAGAAATTGATGAACATGCCGCCAAGACACCGATACTCATCAACGTGACACCTGAATAAAGTAGTTTTTTAAAATTTGTTTTCATAAATAGATTCCTTTTCTTTCTTAGGAAGTTTTGGGATGGCTTCCTGATATGCCCCTAGTTTACCTTCCCTACCTAAAAGAAAGATTAAAGATTACCAAAAGAAAACTTAAAGTACTACTTAAATAAAAAAAGCTGGAACCTCCAGCTTTAATTCATTCTTATTTTACACTATAATTTTACCCAATTCAAACTTGATAAATCAAGTAAAGGGGATGTTTCAGGATTAGTATCCGATTCAGAAATCCGTTTCAATCCTGGAATCATTGCATTGTACTGATAAATCCGGTATACTCCACCCCCTTCAAATAAATAGGTTCCATCCTGTAAAGGACGAAGAATGGCATCCGGGCCAATTTCAAAACCAATATTTCGGAAATTATCTACTAAACGGAAACTCTCCCCAGATAGCTGCGTGTAAAGATCAATGAGGATATAGTCACCAGATTTATTCAAGGCTAAGAGCAATTCCTCTGTTCCATCTTGATCAATATCGTATAGGCTATAGAATGCTCCGCTGTATTCTTGGCCTTGACTCGTCAGTAAACTTAGATAACTACTAACCTCGTCCTGATTAATCGCTTCAGAAACCTGACCTGAATTGGCTTGGTAACGATCGATAACGGACTGGTACACAGTCGGTACCGTCTGCGTATTTGAAGAAGAGGCTTCTGTTTGTGAGTCTGAACTAGATGTAGGCTCTGAGGAAGACTCCGAGGTAGATTGTTGTTCCGAGCTAGTTGAAACTTGGCTCGATGAACTAGTATGGGAAGTTTCGTCTTCCTTGGTCTGAGTGGATTGACATGCTGCTAATAACACAACCGTGGATACCAACATTATACGACTAATAAGCTTTTTCATAACTTCCTCCTAAGCAATCTCTTTTATATTAGTATACCATCTTTAGAAAAGCTTGTAAACGCTCACCATTTTTATCCCATCTCGATCAGCCGAAACCAGGCTCTATCAAGTGTACAATTAAAACTATATTGATACTAAAAAAGTAATGCGTTTTTAGGTAATATATAATGAAAAGAGTAAGGAGCTGACCCATGAATGATTCTGCCAAAACAAAACTACAATAAGCATTGATTCTCCTTTTAGACGAAGAGGAATTCGACCGCATTTCTGTCAGTAAAATTTGTAAAGAAGCCAGCGTTCACCGCTCGACTTTCTATAGTTATTACGATAATCAATTTGATTTATTAGAAGATGCCTATCAATACCTGACCCAACTGTTTTTCACAGAATTTCAACTTTATCATGAAAATTCTTCTGCGTATCTTGAGAGCAATTTGCTGAGTAATGCTCACCTCATTCCTTACTTGCTATTTGTTAAAGATTATCAAAAAATTTACAAGATTTATCTGAGTCATGAATTGGAATTTCATCATCAGGAACGCTTTGACAGCTTAGTGAGTAGGATTTTCACACCGCGTTACCAGGCACAGGGTATCCAAGATGAAACCCGCATTGCCTATATGTCTAGTTTCTTCTTAGTAGGAATCACGCAAGTAATTTCCAAATGGTTGAGAAATGATTGTGATAAGTCCATTGAAGAAATAGCCGATATTATACAAACCTGTATCACTAAAAAATATAGTCATTTAAATTAGCTTTGATACATCGTCACTTTCGGCATACCGTACTCTACGAAGTGACTTGTTTCGCAAGTCTTATTTCCAACCTAGAGCAGCCTCTAAGCTGTTCTAGCTACCTGCACCTCAGTTCCTTGTCTGAAAGCTAATTTATTCGACTATAATACTCTTGGAAAATTAAAATTATCTCTTGTCTCAGCCTTGATGAGTGAAAAGATCAAATGAAGATTTCAGCCTGATACCTTGAACTGAGAAAGTGACAGAGTTCTATCTTTGGTCTAATGTCTCGAACACAGCCCTCTATATTTCCAGCCTTCACCTATCTCCTAGATAGTCGAAGCTAAGTTACTTTTGATTTTCATTGATATAAATCGCAGAAAAACTGAGTCTCCCTCAGCTTTTTTGATTTTTCAAGGCCACAGTTACTGGAATAATCCCAATTATCAAAACAAGTCCTATTAGCCCCAATGCCAGACCAAGTACAAAGTTTCCAGCTGTAACAAGGGCAAAGCCCCCACCAAAGACTAATAAGGCAACGACACTATATACAACTTTTGCAACGAACCGAAAATCAATATTTGGTGCTCCTTTACCAGCTAACCGTCTTTGCAAAACCCATGATAGCAGAAACAAGCACAAGTCCAACTATAGCCAGTGGCATCTCAATAGAAGCCATCCCCCAATCTGGCAAGGTATAAAAATACATTCCTAATGCCAAGACTAATAAACTAACGGTATAGGCAATCAGACTCATAAAATCTCTTTTTTTCATCTTGTATCCTCTTTCTACAATTCATTTTTCGATGTGAATTTTATCGCAATCATCGTGCTCTGTTTATTCTTCATCACTCTTAGATAAGGAAAATTTTTTTGAACTAGCTGCGGCAGATAAACGAGCTTTAGCTTCTTCAATCGTTTCATTATCTTTGGTAAAAGAGGTCTCAATAATTTTATCTGATACTTTATTAAAACCAGAAACCACAGCATCTTCCGTTGCCTTATACCCATTCATAACTGCTTTTTCAATCACTTTATGGGTACCGACAACCTTCTCTGCTATTTATTCATTTGCTTCTATTAGTGACATGATGTTGTCCTCCTTTATTGATTGCTACTAGTATAACTTAATCATAAAGAAACTAGAACGACAACTTTTAGAACAAGTGTTGGATGCCATTGTACGAATAAACTATTTTTAACTCTTCGAAAAAAACCGAATGTACAAAACCTTGATGAATGAGAGGAGAGTGGATAAAATTCGACTAATACCCTTCGAGAATCAAAATCAGGCGTTGTTGACTTGATTTGATGAGTGAGAGTGGGAAAGAACTCGACCAGTCTAAAAAGAGTTTGTCAACATTTTTTCGTTTTAAGTTGTTGAGCTGAAACAGTCAATCCCCAGACATCAATTTATGTGAGCTGACTGCCGTCAGCTTGTATCTCCCACTTTAAAAGGTCTCCCAGACCTTTTAAACTCCCACCCCCGCACAGCTCCAACAGTCAGAGTAGTGACTGTTGGAGGTTGGAAATGAAGCGAACTCGTTCGCATCAGCCGTAGTGGTCAGATTTGGAGTGTGAAACACGAACTGCTGAGATTTACTGTGCAAATCTTATCTCCTACCTTTAACAGTCTCCCAGACTGTTAAAGCCAATCAACCACTGCGCTGAGATGTTGACACAAACTCTGAGAAGCGAGGCTGGACTTTCTGCCCAGCCTCAGCCTATTACCTTGAAACAAAATAGTAACAGGGTTCTATCTGCATCAGACCGAAACGAACTACGTTCGCCTATTTCCAACCTCCGAAGGTTCCCCGAACCTTTGGAGCAAGTCATATTTTGATTTTCATTGAGTATAATTCATTGAGTATAAATGGTTGTCGGCAAACTATTTTAATTTTCTTCAAATATTTTAGGTCGTTGAAATCATTTCAATAGAGCCCAAAAAAGTCGAATGTTTCCATTCGACTTTCTTAATCTTTCTGTTCGAGAGCACGGAGCATTTGATCAATTTTGTTTCCATACTCTATTGATTGATCTTTTTCAAAGACCAAATCAGGAATCTTATAAAGTGTCAACTTACGACCAAGTTCCCTTTTAATCGTTCCTGTTGCTTTTTCCAAACCAATCTGTGCTTTTTGATTGTCGGAAGCCAAATCACTCATTATTGTGTAGTACACTTTGGCCATCGATAAATCACCAACCATCTGAACATCAGTGATGGTTACACCTTGCACACGGGGATCACGGACTTTCTTTTGTAAAATCTCATTGACTTCACGCTTGATTTCCATCCCAACACGGTCTGTACGAAAATGGTTTGACATATTCTTTTCCTTTCTAACAGGATAGAAAATCTGAGTTGCCTCAGCTTGAATAATCCAAGTAAGACGAGACTAGGCAGAAGCTCAGTCTTACAAAAATCAAGATGAATAAATCATGAACTGTTCTTCAATGATCTTATTTTTTGATTTCTTCCATGATATAGGCTTCAATCGTATCATCAACTCTCAAGTCATTGTAATTTTCAATCATCAATCCACCTTCTTGAGCATTACCGACTTCTTTCACATCATCTTTATAATGCTTCAAGCTTGCTAATTGACCATCGAATACAACAACTCCATCACGAATAACACGAACACTTGAATCACGGGTAATTTTACCACGAATGACCATGAAACCACCGATTGTTCCAACTTTAGATACCTTAAAGGTTTCACGTACGATCGCTTCACCAATGATTTTTTCTTCGTATTCAGGATCAAGCATCCCTTTCATCGCATCTTCCATCTCTTCGATGACCTTGTAGATAATGCTATGAAGGCGTACTTCAACATCGTCAGTTTCGGCTTGACTGCGCGCTTCTGCAGTTGGACGAACGTTGAAACCAATAATTAATGCATTGGATGCCGCAGCCAAAGTGACATCTGATTCATTAATGGCACCAACTGCTGAATGGACGATATTCACTTTGACACCTTCTACTTCAATTTTTTGAAGTGATGATGCGAGTGCTTCTACAGAACCCTGTACGTCAGCTTTAATGATAACATTAACAGACTTAACTTCACCTGCTTTAAGTGTATCAAAAAGGTTTTCAAGACTAACACGTTGTGTTGCTTGACGTTGCTTGAGAAGGGCACGTTTTGCACGTTCTTCACCAGCTGCACGAGCAGATTTCTCATCTTCATAGACTGCAAAATGATCACCAGCCATTGGTGCTTCATTCAATCCTGTGATAGAGACAGGTGTAGATGGACCAGCAACCTTCACACGACGTCCAAGGTCATTGGTCATGGCACGAACACGACCAAAGGTATTCCCTGCAACAATTGGATCCTGCACATTCAATGTTCCTTGTTGGACTAGTAGGGTAGCAACCGCACCTTTTCCTTTATCCAAGTGAGCTTCAATAACTGTACCGATTGCGCGTACAGTTGCATCTGCCTTCAGTTCTTGAATTTCAGCAACTAACAGAACTGTTTCCAACAACTCATCAATATTTTGATTGAATTTGGCAGAGATTTCTACAAATTCAGATTCACCACCCCATGCAGTTGAGATAACTCCATGTTCTGCCAATTCACCAATCACACGCTCAGGATTAGCACCTGGTTTATCAATCTTGTTGATGGCAACAATAATTGGAACATTCGCAGCTTTTGAGTGATTGATTGCTTCAATCGTTTGTGGCATAACACCATCATCTGCAGCAACGACTAGAATAGTCAAGTCTGTAACAGATGCTCCACGCGCACGCATAGAAGTAAAGGCCGCGTGTCCTGGAGTATCTAAGAAGGTGATTTTCTTACCAGCTTCCTCAATTTGGTAGGCACCGATATGCTGTGTGATGCCACCAGCTTCCCCTGTAGCCACACGAGAATTACGTAGGGTATCCAACAAGGTTGTTTTACCATGGTCAACGTGTCCCATAATGGTCACAACCGGTGGACGTTCTGTCATTGCGTCCTCATTAAGATAGCCTTCTTCTACGAAGAAACGCTCGATATCTGCGTTATCGACCTCAACCTTTTCTTTCGGTTCAATACCATAATTAACCATGAGGAGCTCGATAGTATCTCCATCAAGAGATTGGTTCTGAGTTGCCATTACGCCCATAAGGAAGAGCTTTTTCACGATTTCAGCAGGCTCACGTTTGATCCGTTTAGCAATCTCAGCAACGGTCATGCCAGCTGTATATTCAAACTCCGTTGGCAATTCATGGAACTTGCGTTCTGTGACAGGCTTAATAGGCTGATTTGTCTTGCCTTTTTTGTTTTTCTTGTTGTTATTCCAGTTACTTGTTCTTTGATTTCTCACTTGATTTTGACTATTTCGATTTCTTTGTTGTTTTCTAGGACCATCTTCTTCGTCACCAATGAAGTCACGTTTTTTATTTGGTCGAGCATGTTTTTTAGGACGGGTATCTACAGTAGTTTCTGCCACTTGCTCTGATACTGTTGCAACTGGTGTAGGTTTCACAAATGGTTTGCTTTCTACAACCGGTTCTTCGAACTTAACTTCTTTTGGCTTCTTAGGTTGCTTCTTAGCTTCTTGAGCCTGACGGAATCGTTCTTCACTTGTACGAGCAAAATCTGCATTCTGCTCTGCTTTTAGAGCAGCTGCACGGGCTTTGAAATCAATCTTAGGTTTCTCAACCTTTTTGACTTCTTGTTTACGGCCGAACCCATTCTGTTGACCGGACCGGTTGTCCTGACGACGGTTATCTCGTCCTTCACGTCGGTCAGCAAAACGATTTTCCTTCCGATCTTCTGTTCGCTTGTCGTGACGTGGTTCGCGGGGATCATTTCGTTCATTTCGATCATTATTTGGTCGTCCTTGACCCTGTTGACGGTTATCACGACGTTCTTGACCATTCTTAGCTTGTTGACCAGCTTTTCCTTGTTGGCCTTGAGCTCGTTTAGCTGCCTGTTCTTTGGCACGTGCTTCACGCTCAGCTTTAAAGTTGCGACTCTGTGGTCGGTGCGCAGTAGTTTGTGTACCTGTTACTTTAGGCACTTCTTTTGATACTGGCTCTGAAGTAGCGACTTTTTCTACTTTTGCAGTTTCTACTTTTGGTACTTCCGCAACTCGAGTAACTGCTTCTACAGAATTAGCTTGGACTGGTTGCTTCGCTCCAAAACTTTCCGCCAGACGTTTTGCACTTGCATCATCCACACTAGAAGCGTGGCTTTTTACATCAAATCCCAATTCTTGAGCCTTAGCAACAACTTCCTTGCTGCTGACGCCTATTTCTCGGGCGATTTCATTCAATCTCTTCTTAGACAATGCCTTGTCCTCCTGTTCTATTCCATAATAGACCTCATCTTCTTTGTAAATCCAGCGTCTGTCACTGCAATGACTTTTCTAGCCTTGCCGACAGCTGCACTCAATTCCAGTGTTGAAAACACTGTTACAACTTCTACTTGATAGGTATGACTTTTATCTGTTACTTTTTTGCTTAAATTTCCAGCCGCATCGTTGGCTAAAAATATCAACTTTGCCTGCCCTTTTTGGATTGCTTCAACAACCAAGTCCTCACCAGAGGTGAGACGACCAGCACGCTGCGCCAATCCCAATAGATTTAAGATTTTCCGTCTCTTATTCGAGTCCAAGTTCTCTCCTCTTGACCTTATGATCAACATAGGCAATCAACTCATCATAAAACTCCTCAGCTACTTCCATACTGAAGGAACGGTCGAAAACATGACGTTTTTTCGCCTGAATTGCTTCCTCATTATCGAGCTTAATATAGGCTCCACGCCCATTTGCCTTGCCAGTTGGATCGATAAATACTTGGCCTTCTTTATTTTTTACAATACGGAGCAAATCCCGTTTGTCGATGATTTCACCGGACACCACAGACTTGCGCAAGGGTATTTTTCTAGCTTTTGCCATGGTTGCTCCTTTTGCCTTATTCTTGTTCTTCTGCGACTTCTTCTACAACTTCGTCCGTCGCATATCGCTCAGCTTCAAATGCTTCGTATTCTGATGCTGACTTGATGTCGATACGGAATCCTGTCAAATGTGCTGCCAAACGAACGTTCTGGCCACGACGACCAATTGCCAATGATAACTTATCATCTGGTACAACGACTGTAGCATGTTTTCCATCTTCAGTATCAAACAATACTTGATCAACTTCAGCAGGTGCAAGCGCATTGTAGATGAACTCAGCTTCGTCAGCTACCCACTCGATAACGTCAATATTTTCCTCAGTAGGAATCATGCGGTCATTCTTAGCATCATAACGAGCTGGATGGAATTTGCTAGTGATTTTCTTAATATTTGAACCACCACGACCAACGATAGTACCAATAGCATCTACATTTGGATTATGGCTACGAACAGCCACTTTCGTACGGTCTCCAGCTTCACGGGCAACACTCATGATTTCAACTGTTCCATCGTATACTTCAGGAATTTCCTGTTCCATGAGGCGTTTGATCATTTCTGGATGGCTACGGCTGACAAATACGTTAACACCACGACCATTGTCTTCTACCTTGTAGACATAGACTTCGATACGATCATGAGATTGGAAAACCTCACCAGGAATTTGATCCTGTTTTGATAACTGAGCTTCAATTGTACCAAGGTTGACATAGATAAAGCGATTGTCGAAACGCTCTACCGTACCTGACATGATTTCATTTTCATGTTGCTTGTAAGTATTGAAGGTAATGGCACGCTTTTGTTTGCGCATTTTTTCCATGATGGTTTGTTTAGCTGATTGAGCAGCCACACGCCCAAATTCCGCTGGGTCTTCTTGGAATTTAATTTTGTCACCCATTTCATAAGCTGATGAAATAGCCAAGGCATCTTTTAGACTAATTTCTAGTCGGCTATCAAATACTTCATCTACTACTTCACGAACAGTAAATACATGGAAATCGCCTTTTTTCTCGTCAAATTCAATCACTGCTGATTCTGATTGACCATAACGGCGTTTATAAGCTGAACGAAGTGATTCTGTTACAGCATCAATGATGTCCGCTTTGTTAATACCCATGTCTTCCTCTAAAATACTGAAGGCTTCTAGCATTTCTTTACTCATGTTGTTTTCCTTTTGCGCTCAAAAGGTCCTTTCTTAAAGTCTAAAATCCATTAACATACTCTAATACGATTGAGTATCGCAACCTATTACAATTTGACAGCCAATCGGGCCTTAGCCACCGTCTGGTAAGGAATCGTCGCTTCCTTCTTGCGGGTTTTATCCATATATTCCATAATCAGGTCTGTTCCATCAAAGGAGAGCAAAGTCCCTTCGAAAACCTTGATTTTATCAATTGCCTGATAGAGCTTGACATGGATGTACTTTCCAACTGCCTTTTCAACAGCATCTGCCGTTTTTAAAGGACGTTCCAAACCTGGACTTGTTACTTCCAACATATACTGCTCCGGAAATGGGTCCGGCTTAATCGTATCCAAAATTGGACTAATGACTTCTGACAAATCTGCCGTATCTTGAAGAGAAATCCCCCCCTCTTTATCGACAAAAATGGATAAAACGTAGTCACCGCCCATCTTACCATATTCCACATCTACCAACTCATACGGAGCTTGAATTGCGGGGGTAATTGCTGCTGTGACCAAATCAATAATTGATGACATAAACACCTCCTATTTCTGCAGTAGGTAGAAATAGGTTTCCAAATAGTCATCTCTACCATTGGATAACCATATTCCTTGTTTACCACACCCTATACACACACAACACCTTCTATTTACATGTATAAATCAGTGTATAGGGAAAGGGTTGACTGACGCCAACCCCCTTTCTCATTATTAACTCCTATTATTCTAACATATCTCTCATTACTTGTAAAGGAAAACGATGGAAATGAACTAATCTGCTATTCATTTTCACTCCTCAAAATCTTTTCTTTCTTTATATCCTCTTCATATCCTCTCCAGTTCTGTTGCAAAGTTTTCCAAAAAATCTATTTTAGTGTAAAATTGAGAAAAAAGACAGAGAGGACAGAGTAATGAA
>NZ_JBMVJB010000004.1:0-102283 GCF_049893425.1 Streptococcus sp. VTCC 12886
AAGCTCTACAATCACGCTTTGAAGCACAACTAGCAGAAACACAAAAGGAATTGTCTAAGTTGGATAATCGTATCAGTGATTTAAACAAAATCACGGCCAGTCTGATAGCTTACCAAAACCAGACACCACAGGCTGACCGTGCTGAAGAAGTCTTGGCAGCTTTCCAGATTGACAAGTTAACTAGTCCAGCTCCCCTTAAAAAGGAGCTTCAGGAGTTGCAGGTGGAAAGAGGAGCTCTTCACGAACACCTCGACATGATTATCAAGAATTTCACGGACTACAAGGAAATTCAAGAGAAGGTCGCAAAACGGGAACAAGAAGAAAAAAGGAAACTATAAATATATTTATAATTATATTTATAAATATATTGACAAACAAAAAAGAATACTATATAATATCAATATAAATACAAATATAAATATATTTATATTGATAAAGGAGTTTTACTATGAAAATCATTAGCTTTGTAGCGATTAAAGGGGGAGTGGGAAAAACCACCCTCACCTTTAACTATGGTGAGTGGTTGGCTCGAAAAGGAAAGAGAGTCCTTTTTATCGACCTTGACCATCAATGTAACCTTACACAGACTTATGACGTTTACGACCAAGATAACACCATTGAGAACGCCTTTAAGGGCGGTGAGGTTGCTATCAAGCAGGTCAAAGACAATATCGCTTTAATACCTGGTTCAATGAGACTAGATAGCGTGGAAAAGGAACTGGAGAACAGTGACAAGAAACACATGCTGCTATATCTTTGGCTAGAGGACAACTACGAAAACAAGAACCTGGAGCAGTTTGACTATGTTTTGATTGATTGTCACCCTGATTTCTCGACTGCGACAAAAAATGCTATTGCGGTCAGTCATGCGATTATTAGCCCTTTGATTCCTTCAGAATTTGGTTATAATGCCAAGTTTAACTTGGAGAATAGACTAGAGGTCTATCGACGTGACGTGATTGATTACCGTACTCGTGAATCCTACATCACGGCAGACCTTTACTTTCTAGCCAATATGATTAGACCGAATTACGGTTCATCACGTGACCTATTGGAAGCCCTAGACCAGGAAGCTAAAGAAAAAGGGACAAGTGACCTTTTAGGTATTGTCCCAGCTAAGGAACTGTTTAATCACTCGACGATTGACAAGGTATCTATTGCAGAAATGAAAGAAGATAAAGACGTCTTCAATCAACACAGGAAATTCTTTGACGAGATTGAAGTGACATTCTCAGCTATCTATGATACAATCTAATTATAAATATATTTATAAACACAAACATAAATATATTTATACCTATGATTATATTGATACAAACGAAGGAGACCCCTATGGCCTTTACCCCTAAAAAACAAGAAATCGCTCAAGCCCTCGGCGATACAAAGAAAACTATAACCCCTCCTCAATCCGTTTCATCTTCTAACACGAAAGAATTTGAACGGAAGAAACAATATCAGTTTATGCTTAAACCAAGCAATCGTGAAAAGCTCACTGAACTTGCTAAAGATAGCGGTTCTCGTTCTGCTTCAGATTATCTGGACAAGTTGATAGAAAGTCTATAAATATATTTATATTGACCTCCCTAGAAAGGGGAGGTCTTTTCTTTTTTCGGTATAATAGGCAGTAATTGATTTTGAGAAAGAGGGACGATAATGGATTTGATAGTATTGAACGAACGAGACTTTTATTCTTACCTTCAGGAAGAAAACAAAAAGACTTTCCTAAAGATGATTGATAAGTTTGAAAATTATATCGCTCCTATTATGCGGTCAAAAGGGTTTAAACGTATCAATCGTGCAGAACGGACAGTCCTTTTCTCATTTGGTGAGATAACCTTTTCCAGGAGCAGGTGGAAAAAGGACGGACAAACTAAAATCCCAGTAGATGAAAAATTAGGTCTAGTCTCTCATACTCGTTTTTCTAAGGAAGTCCTTTACCAACTGACAAAACTGGCCAACTATATGCCCTATCGTAAAGTGGCTGAAGTGATGGAACTCTTAAACCAGGTCTATGTGACTAAAGATAGTGTCCTATCAGCTATCCAGAAAGCAGGGGAGTTGTTGAAGGAGAAGGAGGACTATCGGATTCTCTCTCCTGAAGTAAAGCAGGAAAAAATCAAGCCTGAAGTGCTTTACATCGAAGGTGATGGCGTTTGGGTCAAAAGCTCCCAGGAGCAGGAGGGAAACTGTTCTAAAGAACTTTCCCACTTTGTCGTCCATACAGGTTGCCAAGAGAATAACCGTCGTACCCTCAAGGATAAGCTAGAGGTTATTTCAATCAATTACAAAGAGGCCAAGGACAAAATCCTCGACCTCATACATAATCATTTTGACATCACGTCAGAGACGGTTATCGTGACCAATTCAGATGGTGGCAGCGGCTATACACCAAAAGCCTTTAAGGAGTTGGCGGCGGCTTTTAGCCCTAAAAAGCATATCCATTTTTGGGACGCCTTCCATGTGAACCAGCTTATCAAGAGAATTTTCAACCCTTTCCCACCTGAATTAAAAACCCTTGCCTTTGAAGGGGTTAAGAAGCAGGATAAGGAAACTGTGAGCCTAGCACTAGACACCGCAGAAGCCTTGATAGACACCGCAGAAAAATTAGAACCCTTCCAACGATTGAAGCGTCAGCTCCTGCGTAATTTTGACTATACCCACCGACCAGAACACCAAGGCTTATCTTCTCAAGGAATCGGCGTCATGGAAAGCCAGCACCGAAAGATAACCTATCGCATGAAGAACAAGGGCATATATTGGAGTGACAAGGGAGCTGATACCATAAGCCAGACCATCTTATTAGACCATGAAGGCAAATTAAGAGACCTTTTCTTTGGCGATTGGCGGGAGAACTACGAAATAATACAAGAACGAAGCCAGCACACAACAGGCTATTTTTTGCGTGTCGGTACAAGTAAGAAAATTTATGATTTGCCAAAAGTAAATCTACCACAAAAAACAGTCCAGATTGAAGAATAAAGGGAGTATTTATCTGTATCAAAAAACACTTGAAAAATCAAGGTTTCTTTGAAAAAAATGTGAGAAAAAACTTGCTTTTATCTGTGGATATGGTATAATAGTTCTATAAATAAAACACGAAAAAAGGGCGGTAGGTGCTACAACACCTGACCACCCACCGATAAAACAAGCTAACACCTTGATTTATCAGTTTAGTCTATTTTATCATCAAGAGAGCAGAATAGTCAAGACTGAAGCAAGAAAAAGTTTGTTTTGGTCTTGACTTTTCCGTTTTCTTGGTAATATCCTCTCTTCTCAAAAATTCCGACACACTCTTCGGAAGGCTTGCACTTGCAAGCTTTTCTCATTTTTTGTAGAATAGAAACAGTGAGGTTATAAAATGAGTAAAAAAGACAAAAAAATTGAAATCCAGATTGAAGATGCAACTGTTGTTGTCAATAATGAAAAATATGATGGTTACCGTCTCGTCATTGGAAAAAAAGTTATTGGTGAGATCGCAGAATTAGCTGAAAATAATTTTACAATTGTAAAAAATGGAAATGCCGAAGGCTTATATAAAATATTGGAAAAAGCAGTCGGAAATATTATTGAAAATTATAATTTAAGCAACTAAAAGTATTGTAATTGGTACTATTTTATGGTAAAATAGTGTCTGTTAGTGCACGGAGAGATAGCGAAGAGGCTAAACGCGGCGGACTGTAAATCCGCTCCTTCGGGTTCGGGGGTTCGAATCCCTCTCTCTCCATTGAACAGGATACAAAGGACGTTAAGAAATCCGTATGAAAATAGGAAACTGACGCAGTGTGCTAAACACACAAGGAAGTTTATCTTTTTCACTAGGATTTTAGTCCGTGTTCAACTAAGATACGAAGCAGTTAAAACGCCTAGTGAAATTAGGAGATTGACACTGTGTCGTAAGACACAAGGAAATCGGTCTATTTCACCCAGCGTTTAGGCTGAGTTCATTTAAGATACGAGAGATGTTCTGGTTTACCAGAAATTTCTGTAGAAAATTAGGAGACTGACGCTGAGTGTTAACACTCAAGGAAGGCTATCTATTTTCCTAAGAAATTAATCTCGAGTTCAATTTCTTGTGACTAGTAAATAAATGAATTGTATCTCTTTTTGGGGTATCGCCAAGCGGTAAGGCAAGGGACTTTGACTCCCTCATGCGTTGGTTCGAATCCAGCTACCCCAGTAAAGGTATTAGGCAAGTCCTAATTCGTCAAAGATGTCCATAAGTTGTCCTTGCGTGTGCCTTAATAAAATATATTTTTTGTTGGGTGTAGAAACCCGATTGTCGGAGGTTTATTAATAATGAACGAATTTGAAGATTTGTTGAACAGTGTAAGCGAAGTTACACCAGGTGATGTGGTAACAGCTGAAGTATTGACAGTTGACGCTGGACAAGCTAATGTTGCAATTGCAGGTACTGGTGTAGAGGGTGTGTTAACGCTTCGTGAGTTGACAAACGATCGTAATGCTGACATCAACGACCTTGTTAAAGTTGGTGAAACACTTGAGTTGCTTGTACTTCGCCAAGTTGTTGGTAAAGATACAGACACTGTTACATATCTTGTATCTAAAAAACGTTTGGAAGCTCGTAAAGCATGGGACAAGCTTGTTGGTCGTGAAGGTGAAGTTGTAACTGTCAAAGTTACTCGTGCAGTTAAAGGTGGATTGGCAGTTGAAATTGAAGGCTTGCGTGGTTTCATTCCTGCTTCAATGATTGATAGCCGTTTCACTCGTAACACTGAGCGTTTTGTAGGTCAAGAATTTGACGCTAAAATCAAAGAAGTTGATCCAGCAGAGAATCGTTTCATCTTGTCACGTCGTGATGTAGTTGAAGAAGCAGCTGCTTCAGCACGTGCTGAAGTATTCGGTAAATTGGCTGTTGGTGATGTTGTAACTGGTAAAGTTGCTCGCATTACAAGCTTTGGTGCTTTCATCGACTTAGGCGGTGTTGATGGTTTGGTTCACTTGACTGAGTTGTCACATGAGCGTAACGTATCTCCTAAATCAGCTGTTACTGTTGGTGAAGAAGTAGAAGTTAAAGTTCTTGCTATCGACGAAGTTGAAGGCCGCGTATCATTGTCATTGAAAGCTACACAGCCTGGCCCATGGGATGGCGTTGAGCAAAAATTGGCACCTGGCGATGTAATCGAAGGTAAAGTAAAACGTTTGACTGATTTTGGTGCATTCGTCGAAGTATTACCTGGTATCGACGGTTTGGTTCACATCTCACAAATTTCACACAAACGTGTTGAAAATCCTAAAGATGCTTTGACAGTAGGTCAAGAGGTAACTGTTAAAGTTCTTGAAGTGAACTCAGCAGATGAACGTGTGTCACTTTCTATCAAGGCTTTGGAAGAACGTCCAGCAGCAGCTGAAGGCGAAGAAAGAGCTGAAAAACGTGCTTCACGTCCACGTCGCCAAAAACGTGAAGAAAAACGTGATTACGAATTACCAGAAACTCAATCAGGTTTCTCAATGGCTGACCTTTTCGGTGACATTGAATTGTAATTCACTTAAAAACTTGCCTCGGCAAGTTTTTCCTTTCCACCCTTAGTGTAATGGATATCACGTAAGATTCCGGTTCTTGAGATGGGGGTTCGATTCCCTCAGGGTGGACTAAATATACTTAAAAGCCCTTGATTTACAAGGGTTTTTGTTATATCTGCCCCAAATCTGCCCCAAATTATAGGGGGAGTTAATTTTTTACTGGAGGTATCTATGTTACATTTTGAAAATGATTATAATAAAGGGCTTCATCCTGCGCTTCTAGAAGCTATCATTGAAACAAACAATGAAGGGTTGTCTGGATATGGGACTGATCTTTATACTGTCCGTGCTGTAGAGAAAATCCGTGAAGCAACAGATTGTCCACTTGCACAAGTTACTTTCTTAGCTGGGGGGACACAAACAAACCAATTGGTCATAAATTCAATGCTTGCATCATATGAGGGAGTAATTGCTGCAGAAACAGGGCATGTGACAACTCATGAGGCAGGTGCTATTGAATTTTCAGGACATAAAGTTATGGCCTTACCGCATTCACAAGGTAAGCTAGTAGCATCAAACGTTGAACAATACATAACTGACTTTTATGCTGATGCCAATCACGAACATATGGTATTTCCTGGTATGGTCTATATTTCACATCCTACAGAATATGGTACCTTGTATACAAAACAAGAATTGAGTGACCTTGCTAGCGTTTGTAGTCACTTTCAAATTCCTTTGTATTTAGATGGAGCTCGTTTGGGATATGGTCTAGCAGCAAGGAACACAGATCTCGATTTGAAAGCAATCGCTACCTTAACAGATGTTTTCTACATCGGTGGAACTAAAATGGGAGCCTTACTTGGTGAAGCAGTTGTCTTCACTAAAAATAATCAGCCAAAGCACTTTTCAACAATTGTAAAACAACATGGAGCATTACTTGCAAAAGGTCGTGTAGTCGGTGTTCAATTCGATCGATTTTTCACAGAAAATCTATATATGGAGATTGGTCGTCATGCGATTGAAATGGCAGAGCGTTTAAAAAGAATCTTGACTGAAAAAGGATATCAATTTTATCTGCAATCACCTACTAATCAACAGTTTATCATTGTTTCGAATAAAGCCCTAAACCATTTTGACGAATTAGGAATTGTTTATAGTTTTTGGGAAAAATATGATGAGTATAGTACGGTAATTCGCTTAGCAACAAGCTGGTCTACAACTGAAGAAGATATTACTGAATTAGAAAGCTTGTTATAACATTACAATCATTTACACACATAAAATTTTTAATAAAAACGAATAAAAATACAAAAAACTGTTGACAAATGTATAAATATGATTTAGAATAGCATAAACATACAAAAGAAACTGTTGGTATGTTCAATATTATGATTTTTTATACAGGAGATTATTATGAAATTTAAATCAATTTATAGGTTTGCGACTATTTGTTTTGCCTCTACTATCCTTGTGGCTTGTAACTCAAGCTCAACTTCAAATACTTTGCAAAAAATTGAAGACAAAGGAAAAATTGTTGTTGCTTTAAATCCAGAATTTCCTCCGTTTGAATACAAAACCATTGTAGATGGAAAAGATACAATTGTTGGTGCAGATATTGAGCTAGCTAAAGCAATCGGGGAGGAGTTAGGAGTTGAGGTTGAATTCTCTAGCATGAGCTTTTCAAATGTATTAGCGAGTGTACAGAGCGGTAAGTCTGATATTGCCATTTCGGGTATTTCTGCAACCGAAGAGCGTGCAAAAATCTATGATTTCTCTGAGGCTTATTATCAATCGGTAAACAAAATGATCATAAAGAAATCTGACGCAACTCGCTTAACAAGCATCGAGGATTTCGTTGGTACATCAATTGGAACGCAAAAGGGTACTATTCAAGAAAGTGTCGGAAAAGAAGAATTCACTGGGGCCACAATAATTAGTTTAGATAAAAATGGCGATTTGATTCAACAATTAAAGGCTGGTCAGCTTGATGGTGTCATCTTTGAAGAGCCAATTGCCAAAGCCTACGTGGGGGTCAATAGTGACTTGCAAATAGTTGATATGGATATTGAATCTTCTATTTCGGATTCTTACGCGGTTGCAATGCCAAAGGGTAGTACCGAATTAAAGGAAAAAATTGACAAAGTCATTACTGAGTTAGTTGACTCTGGTAAAATGGATCAATTTGTTGAGGAGGCCTACCAGCAATCCATCAGTAATAATTAGTTGTTTTTGAGAATAAATATTCAAATCTATTGGTTGACAATTGAATAAAAATACGATAGAATATTCACTATCGAATCAAAAAAGATTGATTTGGAAATGAATGAAAAGGAACTGTTTATTAATGAAATTGAAAAAAATGCTTACTCTAGCTGCGACATTTGTCGCTACCCTATCTCTAGCTGCTTGTTCAGCAAGCTCTAGTTCAGATTCCAGCCAATCCACATTAGAAAAGATTAAAGAAAAAGGTACGTTGGTTGTTGCTACTAGTCCAGACTATGCACCATTTGAGTTTCAAGCCCTTGTTGATGGCAAGAATGAAGTCGTTGGTGCAGATATTATGCTTGCACAAAAGATTGCTGATGAATTGGGAGTAAAACTTGAAGTTTCAGCAATGAGTTTCGATAATGTCTTATCTAGTGTACAAAATGGGAAAGCTGATATTGCTATTGCTGGTATATCATACTCAGATGAACGTGCGAAAGTTTTTGACTTCTCAGAAAGCTATTACCAAATTGCTGATGTATTGCTTGTCAAAAAAGATGATGCAAATACCTTAACTTCAATTGATGCAATCTCAGGTAAAAACCTGGCTGTCCAAAAAGGTTCTACTCAGGAAACATATGCTAAATCAGAAATAAGTCAGGCTAAAATTGTTTCATTGACATTAATGGGAGAAGCAGTAAATGAACTTAAAGCTGGTAAAGTTGATGCTGTTTTGATGGATTCACCTGTCGCAGCTGGTTATGTTTCACAAAACTCAGATTTAGTCATTGCTTCAATTGAATTCCCAACTATTGATGAAAATTCAAAAGTTATTGCTCTCCCAAAAGGAAGTGATGACTTGAAAACAAGCATTGACAAGGTTATTAAAGAAGTCAAATCAAGTGGTGAATTTGATACCTTCTTAGAAAAAGCAGCTACTTATACAGCTGTTGAATAGAATACAAAAAAAACTTGTAAGTCTAAAAGTAGAGACTTACAAGTTTTTTCTACTTCATTTTTTCGAAATAGAAACTAGTTAAGCGTGGCATTGTTATCGTAACACCATTCTCATTTGGATAGATACTAAATGATTCCATTGGGATGGTACTAGATGAGAAGACTAGCTTATATTCGGATTCTGCAGGCAGATCCAAATGTACGTCGAAGAGTTCTTGGTCATTAAAATTATGGATCGTTAGAATTTCTTGGTCATCACTCATACGTGAAAATGCAAAGAGATTACTATCACCATCAATTTTTACCCAATTAAACCCTTTTTCGTAGGCTTGATAATCATACTTCCAAAAGGCATCGTTTTCTTTATAGAAAGTAGATAAGGTTTTCATCATTTGATAGAAGGATTGGTGAATTGGAAATTGTAGTAAATTCCAATCCATTTCAGTATATTCATGCCATTCACGAATATGTCCCCATTCATTGCCCATAAAGAGTAATTTTTTACCAGGATGGGCAAAATAAAAGCTATAGTAGGCACGCGCCAAATTAAATTTATCTTCGTAATTTCCATCCATTTTCTCTATGATGGAGTGTTTCCCATGCACAACTTCATCATGTGAAAGTGGAAGAAGGAAATGCTCGTTTTGGTTGTAATACATTCCGAACGTTATTTCGTTTGAATGGTATTTGCGGTAGGCAGATGGGCGACCCATGTATTTTAGCGTATCATTCATCCAGCCCAAATCCCATTTCATATCGAATCCTATACCGCCATCTTCTAAGGAATGGGTTACTTTTGGAAAGCTAGAAGAATCTTCTGCAATCATTAGAACACCTTTATAGTCCGTATGAACCATTGCATTGACACGCTTGATAAAATCGATGGCAGCATGGTTTATTTTGTCTTCAGTCGTTTCCCCTCGCCAATAAAGGATATAGGATAGAGCGTCAACGCGTATGCCATCAAAATGGAAGTATTCTAGCCAATATTTCAAATTTGAAAGTAAGAAAGACTGTGTCATGCCTTTACCAAGGTCAAAATTGGCAGTTCCCCACTGATGATTTTCTCGATCATGCTCATAAGGGTATTCATATAACCAACTACCATCAAACTGGTATAGACCATGTGCATCTTTACAAAAATGTAATGGAACCCAGTCTAAGATAACGCCAATCCCAGCATGATGAAGCTGATCAATTAAATATTTTAATTCGTCTGGCTTACCAAACCGACTGGTGGGACTATAATAACCTGTGACTTGATAGCCCCATGATGCGTCTAACGGGTGCTCAGTAATTGGAAGCAACTCGACATGCGTATAGTTGTTTTCTTTGAGATGCTCGATCAAAAGCGGGGTGATATCCTTATAACTATTGAAGGCCTCCATCGGAGCCCCACCCTCGTTTCTATTGACGAATTTTTGCTTCCAAGATCCCAAATGCACTTCATAGATGGAGACAGGTTGTTCTTTGAAGTCATATTCCACTCTGTCATTCATCCAAGCTTGATCTTTGAATTTATAGCGTGAGTTGTAGGTGGTAGAAGCAGTCTCTGGGCGAACTTGACTGAAAAATGCGTATGGATCAGCCTTATATATTTCCCGACCGTCATGGGTAATAATCAAATATTTATAATTCTCAAGTGACTTTAATCCTTCAACATAGAGTTGAAAAACACCATCAATTTCCCACTGCATTTGATGACTTCTTTGCCACGCATTAAAATCACCAATCACAAATACCTCCCTAGCATTAGGAGCATAGACACGAAAATGGGTACCGAGTATCTTGTTTCTCTCTTTTACCATGTGTGCACCCATCTTTTCGTAAAGGGTGGTATGTTCACCGGAATTCATATAATATAGGTCTAAATCAGTAAATTCTTTCAAAGCAATCTCCATTGTGCAAAAGGAGTGGACGGGGGTCTCACTCCAAATCAATCCTTATTTGTATTCTAACCACTTATTTCATGATAGAGCCAGATGTATTTTTCAGCCGAAGCAGTCCAGCTAAAGTCTCGCTTCATCGCTTGTTCAACCATCCTAAACCAATCTTCTGGCCGGTCATAGTAAGTTTGAAGGGCTAAATCGTAGACTTGACGCATACTGTAGGCATCACGTCCTCCAAAACTAAAACCAGTACCTTCTTTTGTTTCCATGTTATAAGGTGTGACGGTATCAACTAGACCACCTGTTTCACGAACCAATGGGAGTGTTCCATAGTGCATAGAAATCATTTGGCTAATACCACATGGTTCAAACATAGATGGCATTAAGAAGAGGTCACTTGCTGCGTATATTTGATGGGCGAGTGGCTCATTGTACCCACGATAGAAGGCGAATTTATCAGGATATGTCTGTTTGAAATGATTAAAGGCATTTTCAATATCAGTTTCACCATTTCCTAATATCACAAATTGAACATGAGCTTGTAGAAGATGTCCGAGTACCTCAGTCAAAAGATAGAAGCCTTTCTGCCAGGTTAAACGTGATACAATTCCTACCAGAATGACATTCTCATCTTGTGGCAGTGCAAATTGGGCTTGTAATGCCAATTTGTTTGCTTTTTTCTCAGCTATATTTTCCAAGCTGTAATTCTTTACTAAATAGTGATCTGTTTGGCTATCCCAAATATCATAGTCTATACCATTGACAATACCGACAAGATCATGTTTACGCAACTCTAAAACGTGTTGCATATTTTCACCAAATTCTTCTGTCAGAATTTCTCGTGCGTAGGTTTCTGAAACAGTTGTTACCTTATCAGCATACAAAATTCCTAATTTCATGAAACTGATGCATTCATCATGAAAACGTGCAATACCATCCAAGTAGTAGCTGTAGTCCATGCCAAGTGCAGACCACAGTGCCTGCTTATGAAAAATACCTTGGAAGGCTAAATTATGAATGGTAAAGACATGTTTGATGCTACGGAATTCTTCGCGGTAGCTATAGAATGTACGGCATAGGAAAGGAAGTGCAGCTGTATGCCAATCATGTGTGTGCATGACATCTGGGAAGTAGTTCAGGGCTTCTAAGAGGCGACAAGTGGCATGTTGGAAATAACCAAATCGCATAGCGTCATCATCATATCCATATAATTCATCCCGTTCAAAGAAATCACGATGCTCAATGAAGTAAAAAGTCACACCATCAACGATTTGACGATAAACATTAGCCATGGATTGAATGTCGCCTGCTCGCACATCAAAGCTTGATACAAAGTCAAAGTCGGAATGATTGTGTATTGCAATCTTTTTATAAAGAGGAAGGACAACCCTTACATCCAGACCTTGCTTAACAAGTTCTTTAGGAAGTGAACCGATAACATCAGCTAAACCACCAGTTTTGATGAATGGAAGTCCCTCAGATGCAACAAAGAGAACAGATTTTTTAGTCATATCAACTCCTAAATGATTTGATGAGGTTTCAGGTATGCAGGGGAAGTTTGAATTCCTTTGATGTCAATTGGGTGGATAATTTTAGTGGCTTTATCAACAATGGCATTTTCAATATTTGCGCCCGTCTTAATGGTCACACCATTGAGAATGATTGAGTTCTTTATCACAACACCCTCTTCAATGACAACATCACGGTCAATGACAGAATTTTCAACTTGACCATTGATATTCGCTCCATTTGCAACAATACAGCCTTTTACTTCAGCTAATGGACCATACAAGGTAGGAGAGGAGTCACTCGTCTGTGTATGGATAGGCCAGTCATGTTTGAAGAGCAATTTACGGGTATCCCGTTGAAGCAACTCCAGCTGAGTTGTAAAATAGGCTTCCACGTTGTTGATACAAGCAACAAAATCTCGATGAGCATATCCCATGATTTTGTATTGGTCCACAACATCGCTTAGAATATCTTTAAGCCAGTATAAAGAAGAAACCTTATTCGCGCGTTGAATCAATTCGATAAAGGTCGTACGTTTCATGAAGTAAGCTTCTAATGAAACCGGGCGATTCTTGTATTTGCCATGATTTTCTTCAAATGCAATCACTCGACGGTCATCACCGAATTTCAACGTTTGACAGCCGATGAAATTTTCCTTCGCATCTGAAACGTTTTTATAGAGTACAGTGATATCAGCTTCGTTTGCGATATGTTCCTCCATTACTTTTGAAAAATCTTGACTATAGATAAAGTAGGAAGGAGCGATTAAGACATATTCCTTCGTAGAGCTTTCGATATAATGGATATTTTCAGAAAATGCGTTAACATCATGCTGATAAACTGAGTTTGGATCTATCACACTGTTAAGCAAGCGTAATGAGCCACGTTTGCTGTTGATGTTGTAGTGTTTACCGGTACCAACGTGCTGAATGGTAGAACGCATTCTTGCAGGCATATAAACTTGAAATTCAGTAATGCCTGAGTTAGACATACTTGATAGCACAAAGTCGATTAGACGGTAGCGACCTAGGAAGCTAAAAGCTTGAACACCACGGTGACTCATAACGTCACCAAAATGCACATTGTTTCCTTCAATATTTACAATTCCGAGTGTATTTCTTAGCATAGCATTCCTTTCTTACTTACTTACATTTTTGTCAACCAAAAGAATTTTATCAAGAGTTCCTGAGAGTTTTACATTATCAGCAATTTTCACATCCTCAGCAACAATGACATAGTCAAGCTCTGTGCCTTCACCAATCACTGATCCCGGTAACAGAACAGAGTTTTTAACAACCGCATCCTTATTTACCTGAACATCGTTTGAAATAACGGAATGTTCAACATAACCATCAATAACGGCCCCTTTATCAATATAGGCAGATTTAACAGTTGCAGAAGCACTAATAACTTGGGCGGGTGAACCTTTGTCTTCAGAGTAAATTCTCCAAGTTCTGTCGGACAAATCTAAATCACCAGAATGGTCAATTAAGTCCATATTTGACTCCCATAGGCTATTCACTGTACCAACATCTTTCCAATAACCTTGGAATGGATGGGCAATAAGAGTACGGCCATCTGAAAGATATTTTGGAATAATATCGTGACCAAAGTCGTGTGTAGAAGTTTCTAATTTATCATCTTCTTGTAGATATTTTTTAAGGGTTTTCCAGGTGAAAATGTAAACCCCCATCGAAGCCAGGTTGCTCTTTGGATTCTCTGGTTTCTCTTCAAATTCTTGGATGCGGTATTCTTCATCGGTATTCATGATACCAAAACGCGAAGCATCTTTGATAGGGACTTCAATAACGGCGATAGTAGCATCCGCTTTCTTATGAATATGCGTATCAAGGAGTTTTTCATAGTTCATCTTGTAGATATGGTCACCAGATAAAATAAGTACATACTCAGGATCATGGAGATCTATAAAGTCAATGTTTTGCGTAATCGCATCAGCTGTTCCTTTATATAATTCAAAACCTTCGATTTTTTCACTCGGTGGCAATACAAAGACACCAGATCCTTGTACATCAAGTCCCCAACGTTGTGAATGAGCAACATATGAATTCAAGAGAACAGGCTCATACTGGGTTAAAACACCAACAATATCAATACCTGAGTTGGCACAGTTACTAAGTGGAAAATCGATGATACGATATTTTCCCCCAAATGCGACTGCTGGTTTAGCGACTTTTTTAGTCAACCCTTCTAGACGGGTTCCCCGTCCACCAGCAAGGATCATAGCTAACATTTTATTTTGAGCCATCTAACCACTCCTTTATATTTGATACATGTATTATAGCACAGAATGAAAAAAAATGAAAGCGTTTCCCTATTGTAAAATGAAAAATTTTCAATTATTTTACGAAACACTTTCACAAATATATTATATTAAATTCATAGGCATAAAATTTAAATTTTATCGAATTTTACTTCCTCAAGAAGAAACTCTATAAATTTTTCACCCATATCAGAAAGAACTGCCTTTTCATGCTTGATATAGACCAATTCAATTTCATCATCATATTCTAGAGGGATTGAAACGATATTATCTCCGTTCAAATTGGAGTTAAGAATACCTGTTGCAATAGTGTAGCCATCAAGTCCAATTAACAAATTAAAAAGAGTTGCACGGTCAGAGACAACGATTGACTTTTTATGATGTTCTTGAGATAAAATTTCTTCTGAGAAGTAGAAGGAGTTATGAATCCCTTGTTCGTAGCTGAGATAAGGGAAATCAACTAAGTCAGACAGTTTGATTGATTTCTTAGAGGCAAGGGGATTGGTATTACTAACAAAAATATGAGGACTTGCTGTAAAAAGATACGTATGAGACAAGCGATAATCATCTAGTAATTTGAGAAGAACCTCACGATTATAGCTATTCAAAAAAAGTACACCTATCTCAGAACGGAAATTCTTCACGTCATCAATAATTTCCCAAGTCCGTGTTTCCCTTAAGAATAGTTCATAGTCTTCCATCTCTGTTTCCTTTAACAAGGAAACGAAAGCATTTACGACAAAAGCATAGTGCTGGGAAGACACACTGAATAATTGTCGTTTGGCATTCGGATTTTTATAGCGGTCTTCCAATAATTCAGTCTGTTCAACAATCTGCCGTGCGTAAGAAAGAAATTCCATCCCGTCCTTTGTTAAGGTAATTCCTTTGGGGTTTCGATGGAATATTTTGATATTCATTTCTTTTTCAAGATCTCGCACAGCGTTTGAAAGACTTGGTTGTGTGATAAATAATTGTTTGGCAGCTTCATTCATACTGCCTGTTTCAGCGATTTTGATAATGTAAAATAATTGTTGAATTCTCATAATTCTATTTTAACATGAAAATTGACAAATGATATGAAAAAATGTATAATGCTGAAAATAATAACCTTTAACTGAGTCCAGAGAGGCGAAGAAGGGAACGTGATAAAAAGGACAGATTCTGTCTTCTTTTCGTGTAACCTTGCTAGCCAGCAAGGTTTTTTCTCTGCACCGACTTTCTTGTATTCTGAGGATTATAGAATAGGGGAAAAATGATTTTAAAAGAACAAATGTTACTTGTTGAACAAGTTCAACTTGCACCGCGAATTTTTTCAATGATTTTGCAAGGAGAGATGGTTTCCGAAATGAGGATTGGACAATTTATCCATATTCGGGTTCCAAATGATGCAATGCTCTTGCGGAGACCGATTTCCATTTCTGAAATTGATTATGGTAGGTCCCAATGTCGGATTATTTACCGTGTGGAGGGTCTTGGGACAGATGTTTTCTCAAACATGGTTGCAGGCGATTATTTGGATGTCATGGGGCCACTCGGAAATGGTTTTGAGATTGATTTTCTCAAAGACGGTGATGCGATACTTATTATTGGTGGTGGCATCGGTGTACCTCCTCTGGTGGAGGTAGCAAAACAAGCTGCGAAGCGTGGTGCTAAGGTCACGTCAGTGATTGGCTTTGCCACTAAAGAAGCTGTGATTTTGGAGGAGGAGTTGGCGAAGTATGGCTCTGTTCATGTCACAACAGATAATGGTTCCTATGGAATTAAAGGTTCTGTGGCAACAGTAGTGGAGCAGCTGACAAATGACTTTTCTGCCATCTATTCCTGTGGAGCGCCTGGTATGATGAAGTATGTTGACCAACGGTTCCAAGATCATCCACATGCTTACCTCTCGCTTGAAGCCCGCATGGCTTGTGGGATGGGCGCTTGCTATGCCTGTGTTGTCAAACCAAAGGGAGGACAAGAGCACGAGAACAAGCGCGTCTGCAAAGAAGGTCCAGTGTTTGAGACTGGAAGTCTGGTTTTATAGGAGGACAGCATGGAGAAACGTTTAGCGATTTCCTTACCAGGTTTAGAATTAAAAAATCCCATTATTCCTGCATCTGGTTGTTTTGGTTTTGGTCAAGAGTATGCAGATTATTATGACCTTAACCAGCTTGGATCCATTATGATTAAAGCGACCACTCGTCATCCTCGCTATGGCAATGCGACTCCCCGTGTTGCGGAAACTCCAGCAGGTATGCTCAATGCCATTGGCCTTCAAAATCCTGGTATTGATGCCGTCTTGTCCGAAAAACTCCCCTGGTTGGAACAGCATTTTCCAGATTTGCCTATCATAGCCAATGTAGCTGGTTTCTCAAACGAAGAATATGCCTACGTTTCAGGAAAAATTTCAAAGGCTCCGAATGTGAAGGCAATTGAGCTAAACATTTCTTGTCCCAATGTAGACCATGGTAACAATGGTCTTCTAATAGGACAGGTGCCAGAATTAGCTTATGAAGCTGTAAAAGCAGCAGTTACAGCATCATCCTTGCCAGTCTATGTCAAACTCACACCGAGTGTAGCTGATATTACCCTTTTGGCTAAAGCGGCTGAGGATGCAGGTGCAAGTGGCTTAACGATGATCAATACCCTAGTTGGTATGCGATTCAATTTGAAAACTCGACAACCGATTCTGGCAAATGGTACGGGTGGTATGTCTGGCCCAGCTGTGTTTCCAGTTGCACTCAAGCTCATCCGTCAAGTCGCTCAGATGACGAATCTTCCTATCATAGGAATGGGTGGTGTAGATTCGGCAGATAAAGCCCTTGAAATGATGATTGCAGGCGCAGCGGCTATCGGTGTGGGAACGGCGAATTTCACGGACCCATTTTCTTGTCCAAAGATTATTCAAGACTTGCCAAAACGCATGGAAGTTTATGGTATTGATTGTTTGGAACAGTTACGGAAAGAGATTCGTACAAGCTTGAGTCAAGATTGACAAGCTTCGTATAAAAGAGTAATATTAATGAAACTAACTCCTTTAACTATGTCCAGAGAGGCTGGGAAGGTGTCATGTAACTTGCTTGAAAATGTATTTTTCAGGCTGACTTCGTGTACAACCCTGTCTCAATTGGCAGGGTTTTTATGCATATTTGAAAGGATTTTATGAAAGAGAATCGACCAATTATTGCCCTAGATTTTGCAAGCAGAACAGAAGTGCAAACATTCCTAGAACAGTTTCCGAGCCAAGAAAAACTATTTGTAAAGGTAGGAATGGAACTATACTATGCGGAAGGCCCTGATATCATTCACTATTTGAAAGACTGCGGTCACAGTATTTTCTTAGACTTGAAACTTCATGATATTCCCAATACCGTTGAGTCTGCGATGCGAGTATTGGCAAAACTCGGTGTGGATATGACAAATGTTCACGCTGCTGGTGGTGTGGAGATGATGCAGGCAGCTCGTAGAGGATTAGGGGAGGATGCGATTTTAATCGCTGTTACTCAGTTGACCTCAACTTCTGAAGAGCAGATGAGAAAGGACCAGAATATTCAAACCAGCTTACAGGATGCCGTAGTGCATTATGCTCAAAAGGCTCAAGAAGCAGGTTTAGACGGGGTTGTCTGTTCCGCTCATGAAGTTAAACTCATAAAAGAAGCTACAAATCCCGAATTTGTTTGTCTGACACCTGGAATTCGGCCAAGTGGTGGAGAAATCGGTGATCAAAAACGAGTCATGACACCAGCAGATGCTGCTCGAATCGGTAGTGATTACATCGTAGTAGGTCGCCCGATTACAAAATCAGAAGATCCTTACCAGACCTATTTGTCTATTAAAGAGGAGTGGAATCGTGGATGAGGTTTATCAGGTTATCATCGATAGACCTCTCGGGTATATTAATAAATTTGGCAACCAGTACCCTATCAATTACGGCTATGTTCCAAATCTATTGGCTGGAGATGGTGAAGAGCAAGATGTTTACATCATTTCCAAAGCTGTTCGGCAGCCCTTGACAGCTTTCGAGGGGAAATTGGTTGCAATTATCCATCGTAGAGATGATGTTGAGGATAAATGGGTTCTGACAGGTCTTGATGAAAAACTTACCGTGACAGAAATAAAAGAGAAAACCAATTTCATTGAACAGTATTTTGATTCATGGATTGAAATGGTGGACTAGGAGAAGTCTGTAAGAATTCAACAGGGATAAATATAGTTTTTTGTAGGGTTCATAGATTGAACCAATACTTTAGGAGTGACAGGCTATTTGGCGGGATGGTCATGTTGGAATGGTACGCATTTAGAAGGAGGTCTATTATGACATTAGCAACAGAAATCGCATCACACTTATTGGATATTAAGGCAGTTCATCTGCGTCCTGAAAAGCCATTTACATGGGCATCAGGTATCAAATCCCCTATCTATACAGATAATCGTATTACACTATCTTATCCTGAAACTCGAAATCTGATTGAAGATGGCTTTGTTCAACGAATTGAAGAGGAATTTCCTGAGGTTGAGGTGATTGCAGGAACTGCCACGGCCGGTATCCCACATGGTGCCATCATTGCAGATCGGATGAATTTACCATTTGCCTATATTCGAAGCAAACCAAAAGATCATGGTGCAGGTAATCAATTAGAAGGTCGCATCATCAAGGGACAAAAAATGGTAGTTATTGAAGACCTGATTTCTACTGGAGGATCTGTACTAGATGCCGTAGCAGCAGCTGAGCGTGAAGGTGCTGAAGTGATTGGTGTGGTAGCTATTTTCACATATGAGTTGCCAAAGGCAGAACGAAATTTTGACAATGCTGGCGTGAAATTGGTGACACTCAGCAATTATTCAGAGTTAATCAAGGTTGCAAAAGTGCAAGGTTACATTAGTGCGGATGGTTTAGATTTACTTAAAAAGTTTCGTCAAGATCAAGAAACTTGGCAAGAAAAGTAAGATGTTAAGGAATTGACTGTTTTTTGGGAACTCAACTTGCAAAGTGGTATAATGGACTTCTAAGAATAGTGAAGATATACAGAAAGATTCTTTGAGGGAGTTAAAATGATTTCAGTTATTGTACCGTGCTTTAATGAGGAAGAAACGATTCATTATTTTTATCAGGCGATGGAAAAGGTTCGAATAAAAATGAATGAGGAGTTTGAATATATTTTTGTCAATGATGGTTCTAAAGATAGTACTTTATCCATTTTACGTTCATTGTCTGTGCAAGATCGGTCTGTGCGTTATCTTTCATTTTCTCGTAATTTCGGCAAAGAAGCTGCCCTTTTTGCGGGTCTCGAGGCAGCCAATGGTCATTTAGTAACAGTCATGGATGCTGACTTACAAGACCCACCTGAAATGTTGATGGAAATGAAGCAAATGCTTGACGATGATTCAGACTTGGATTGTGTGGGAACTCGTCGTGTCAGTCGTGACGGTGAGCCACTGATTCGTAGTTTTTTTGCAACATTATTCTACAAATTGATGAATAAAATCAGCCAGGTCGAGATCGTTGACGGTGCACGTGATTTCCGTCTCATGCGGCGTCATATGGTTGATGCCATCCTTTCTGTTTCTGAATATAACCGTTTTTCCAAAGGCTTATTTGCTTGGGTAGGTTTTAAAACAGAATACCTGCCCTATAAAAATGTTGAGCGTGTTGCTGGTGAAACTAGTTGGTCTTTATGGAAGTTACTGTCTTACTCCATTGAAGGAATTATCAACTTTTCGGATACACCTTTAAATATAGCATCCTACACAGGATTCTTTACATTCTTGTTGTCACTGGTTTTAATGGTTTTCGTAGTCATCAAAACCTTGGTATTCGGTGATCCGACAATTGGCTGGCCATCGACTATCTGTATTATCTTATTTTTAGGTGGCCTGCAGTTGATGACTATTGGTATACTCGGTAAATATTTGGCAAAAATTTTCTTGGAAACGAAGAAACGTCCGATTTACATTGTTAAAGAGAGAAGTTCAAACTAGGAGTGATGTATGGAACATTCGGCTTGGTACGAACCGATAAAGGCACAGTTGCCAGATCATTATTTTAACAAAATCAATCAATTCTTAGATCAAGTTTATGCCAGTGGTACCATCTATCCGCCTCGAGATAAGGTATTTGCTGCTATTCAGGCAACAGAATTGAAAAATGTCAAGGTAGTTATATTAGGTCAGGACCCCTATCATGGACCTGGTCAGGCACAGGGCTTATCGTTTTCAGTTCCGAACTCGGTGGCAGCTCCGCCATCTCTTCAAAACATCTTAAAAGAATTGAGGGATGATATTGGAGTCAAGGAAGACCATGATTTGACAGCATGGGCGGAACAAGGTGTGCTTTTGCTCAATGCTTGTTTAACTGTTCCAGCAGGTCAGGCAAATGGGCATGTAGGGCAAATCTGGGAGCCTTTTACGGACGCTGTTATTAAGGTGGTCAATAGCTTAGACCAACCTATCGTCTATATTCTTTGGGGTGCCTATGCTCGCAAGAAAAAAGTGCTGATAACCAATCCAAAACATCTGATTGTTGAATCTGCTCATCCTAGCCCACTTTCAGCTTATCGGGGTTTCTTTGGAAGCAAACCCTTCTCCCAAGCAAATGCTTTTTTAACATCTCATGGAAGTACGGGAATTAATTGGCTCCAATAATTGTTATTTGGTCATACAAGGAGAATAAGAATGTTATTAGTGAAAAATGGTCGTGTTTTAGATCCCCAAACTGGACTAGATAAAACTTGCGACATCTTAATAGATGGAAAGAGAATTGTAAAAATTTCGGAGTCAATTTCTGCTGACGCTGAACAAGTGCTTGATGCAACAGGATTAGTCGTTGCCCCTGGTTTGGTTGATGTTCATGTTCATTTTCGTGAGCCTGGTCAGACCCATAAAGAAGATATTCACACAGGAGCCTTAGCAGCCGCAGCTGGTGGCTTTACTTCTGTTGTCATGATGGCTAACACTAATCCGACGATTTCTACAGTAGAAACTCTGAATGAAGTTCTGGAATCTGCTAAAAAAGAAGCCATCCATATTTATAGTGTGGCAACCATTACCAATCAATTTGATGGGCAAAATCTGACCGATTTTTCCGCCTTATTGGAAGCTGGAGCGGTCGCCTTTTCGGACGACGGTATTCCTTTGACAAATGCTGGCGTGGTTAGAAAAGCTATGAAATTAGCCAAAGTGCAGGGCTGTCTCATCAGTCTGCATGAAGAAGACCCTGACCTGAATGGTGTCTTGGGACTCAACGAGCAAGTGGCCGAAAAACATTTTCATGTTTGTGGTGCAACTGGCGTAGCAGAATACAGTATGGTCGCTCGCGATGTCATGATTGCCTATGAAACGGGTGCGCGTGTTCATATCCAGCATTTATCCAAAGCCGAGTCGGTCAAGGTGGTTGAATTTGTTCAAGGTCTCGGAGCAAATGTTACAGCAGAAGTAGCACCCCAACATTTTTCACGAACAGAAGACTTACTTCTAACAAAAGGTGCCAATGCCAAGATGAATCCGCCGTTACGCTTGGAGAGCGATCGGTTGGCAGTGATTGAAGGATTGAAAACTGGTGTTATCTCTGTTATTGCAACGGATCATGCTCCTCATCACGCGGATGAAAAAAATGTAGAAGATCTCACAAAGGCTCCATCAGGAATGACAGGCTTGGAAACATCGCTTTCACTTGGCTTGACTCACTTGGTAGAAGAAGGACACTTGACACTCATGCAATTGCTGGAAAAAATGACTATTAATCCTGCCAAGCTTTACGGTCTTGATGCTGGCTATCTTGCGGAAAACGGTCCTGCAGACCTTGTTATTTTCAATCCAGATGCAAATCGAACAGTCACAGCTGATTTTGCGTCAAAATCTGCAAACTCCCCATTTATCGGTGATACTTTGAAAGGCGATGTCTACTTTACAATTTCAGATGGAAGAATCGTTTATTATAAAAAATAAAAGCATATGGAACTGTAGCCAATTTGGTTGCAGTTTTTTTATCGTTAAAGCCACATTTTGATGCATCATATAGGAAGTCAAGTCTTGCTGAGATGGAAATGATTGTGGAAGTGTTCGAAATATTTCCAGGTATTCTAACGAAAATTTCAACAGTGTCATTTCAAATATCTGTTTAAACAATAAGGAAATCGTTCCAAAATTCATTTTTGAATACCTCAATGCCATTCTAATACAAACATTTTACGAATATTTTAACTATGATAACGAATTCAATGTTTTTGTTTTTAGATAGAGAAGTGTATAATAACTATATAACTCACTTAAGAAAGGTCGATTTATGAAAAAGAAAGATTTATTATTGCCTGTGTTGTCTACCTTGTTGTTGTCGCCAGTGATGTTGGCTCAATAAGCTCAAGCTGATGAAGTACAGACTGCAGATACCTCATCAACTATTGTCCAACAGACTGAAACTACAGGGACAAGTGCAAGTGTTTCTAATTCAGCTTTAAATACTCCAGAGACAGCATCATCTAGTTCAACAATAGATGGGGCAACTGCTGATGCAGTGGCTTTCGAAGCTAGTACCCCGACTGAAACTACTGCCTCTAGTACGGCTACTGATTCAATTGAAGCAGTTATCATTCACACAAACGACGTTCATGGTCGAATTCTTGAAGAAAAAGGCGTAATCGGTGATGCCAAGGCTGCTGCGGTCATTGAAGAAGAACGTAGTAAAATTGAAAATACAATTGTGGTGGATGCTGGTGATGCCTTCCAAGGACTGCCAATTTCCAACTCTACAAAAGGTGAAGACAGAGCCAATATCATGAACCAAGTCGGCTATGATGCCATGGCTGTTGGTAACCATGAATTTGACTTTGGGATGGATCAAGCAATCAAATACAAAGAGACCTTGAACTTCCCACTATTGAGTGCTAACACTTACGTTAACGGCGCTCGTGTTTTTGAAGCTTCAACTATCGTTGATAAAACGCCAACTGTTGTCGGTGATGAATTTGTAGTTATCGGGGTCACTACACCAGAAACTGCTACAAAGACACACCCAAAAAATATTGAAGGTGTTACATTTGCAGATCCTATTACCGAAGTAAATAAGGTCATTGATGAAGTAGAAGCACGTGCACTTGCTGATAATCGTGTCTATAACAACTACATCATTCTTGCGCACTTAGGTGTTGATGCGACAACTCCTGTAGAGTGGAGAGGTTCAACACTTGCAGAAGCCTTATCACAAAATAGCAAACTTGCTGGCAAACGTGTGATTGTTATTGATGGCCATTCCCATACTGTTCAATCTGCTACATATGGTGACAATGTAACCTATAACCAGACAGGTTCCTATTTGAATAATATTGGTAAAGTTACCTTAAAATCTGAACAATTATTGGGTGAAGCAAGTCTTATTTCTGCTGCAGATACGGCCTCTGTGACACCAGATGCTTTAATCACTGAGCTTGTGAATGAAATCAAAGCAAAATATGAAGCTGAAAATGCTCAAGTAGTGATTGAAAACAATCCAGTTGAATTGAATGGTGAGCGTTCAAATGTTCGTGTACGTGAAACTAACTTAGGTAATGCTGTTACAGATGCTATTTACGCATATGGTCAAACAGGTTTCTCAAATAAAGCTAGCCTTGCTGTGACAAACGGCGGTGGTCTACGTGCAACTATTGCTAAAGATCAATCTGTTACAAAAGGTGATATTATTGCAGTTTTACCATTCGGTAATATCATTTCACAAATTACAGTGACTGGTCAGCAAATTCAAGATATGTTTACCAAGTCATTGTCATCTGCCCTGCAAACTGACAAAGAAACAGGCAAATTCATCCTAGATGAAAACGGAGCGCCTCTCTTTGAGGCAAGTGGCGGTTTCTTGCAAATCTCTGGTGCAACAGTATTTTATGATCCAACTTTACCAGTTAAAGAACGTATCCTTCTTATTGGCATCTTAAATCCTGAGACTGGAGAATATGATGACTTGGATTTAGAAAAAACGTATTATCTCGCTACAAATGATTTCTTAGCTGCAGGTGGGGATGGCTACACAATGCTTGGTGGTGCTCGCGAAGAAGGTCCGTCAATGGATAGTGTATTTGCAGATTACCTAAAAACTGCTGACCTATCAGCCTATGCAGACATCAATCCATATTCTCGAATTATTCCTGTAGATTCTACCTTGGATACTGATGAAGATGGTTATCCTGACTTCATCGAAGTCATTGTTGGTACAGATCCTGAAAATGCAGTTTCAAATCCAGATTCCACTTCAACTGAGTCACCAAATCAAGGCTCAAATGGATTTACATCAGACAATAAGGCTCCTGTTGACACGCCTAAGGAAAAAGATGGCAAATCTGAAACTGTAAAAGGCAATGAAATTCTCAAAAAAGCACAACTGGCTAACGGAACCACTCCTGTAGCCAAGTCAGGAGTTTTACCAAATACTGGAGATCAATCAAGTCTTGGACTCAGCTTATTTGGTTTAGGACTCGCTGGACTGGCAATGGCTCTACGTCGTAAAGAAGAAATGTAAGCAATTTTTTTGAAACAGGGTCTTCGGACTCTGTTTTTTAATGGAGGAACTATGCAAACTGTATTTCAATATCAAAGAGAAGGCAAACGTGAACCAATCTCATCCTATGTCGTGCTCAGTAATTCACCACGCCGTAAGGAGTTATTAAAGTTCTTGAAACCACACATTACCTCTGTTGAAGTGGACGAACGAGGAATTGAAGAATATTTTATGAACCAATTTGCTTCCGATGATTTTCTCACTCGGGCAGCTAAAACGTGTTGTGAGATTTCCAAGGCCAAGTCTGAGATCAAGTTGGCCCCAGAACATCTCTATATTTCGGCAGATACAATTGTAATCGCAGACGAACAGATTTTTAATAAACCAAAAGATTTGACCGAGGCTGAAGAGATGTTTCGATCCTATTTTGGCAAGAGTCATTATGTGGTGACCTCAGTTTGCCTACGAACGTCGCAATCACTGGATGTTTTCTATACGCTGGCACAGATTGATTTTGTTGACTATTATCCCGCACTAGAGGAGCTAATTCAGTCCTATATTTTTGAAAAGCAACCACTTGACAAGGCAGGTGCCTATGGTATTCAGGAGCTGGATCCACGATTTGTGGCGAGTATTTACGGGGATGTTCATACCATTATCGGTCTTCCAGTAGCAGAAGTATCTCTCAGGATATTTGAGGACAGCGATTTTGAAAAATAGCAGAGCTGGCAGTCTGGTTTGTGGTATAATGGAGGACGAATAGGAGAGTTTATGAGTGTCGACATTGAAAAATACAAGCAATTGGCCCTGCAGAAGCAAGGAGAACACCGAAAATTTCTAGCAAATCTCAAGAAAAGAGCGCCTAAGAATTTAGACAGAATCGTACAGGACATTCACGCAGAAGTCTTTTCTGAAATTGATTGTATAGAATGTGCAAACTGTTGCAAAACATTGGGCCCACTTTTTACCGAAGCTGATATTACTCGCATTGCCAAACATCTTCGTATGAAACTACCTGTTTTCGAAGAGATGTATTTGCGAGTAGACGAAGATGGAGATAAGGTATTTCAGGCAATGCCTTGCCCATTCCTAGGTGGAGATAATCTTTGTAGCATCTATGATGCGAGACCAAAAGCTTGCCGAGAATTTCCTCATACCGATCGCAAAAAAATCTATCAAATCAACAATTTAACCATAAAAAACTCCTTGATTTGCCCCGCAGCTTATCTCTTTGTTGAAAAACTTCGGGAAAGAATCAGTTAATTTTTCCCATTCCTACTTGGTTCTACTACTTCGGAATTTTTTCGAAAACTTCCAGACTAATTTTCAAACTTTTGTTGCAAACGCTTGCTTATTGCGTTATAATATCTTATATATCTCATAGATAGGAGAACTTCGTGAAACAATACAAGAATTACATCTTTGATTTTTATGGTACTCTAGTAGATATTGTAACGGATGAAAACAAGTTGGAATTATGGGAAAAGCTGGCTGCTATCTATAATTCCTTTGGATGTTCTTATGGTGCTAGACAGCTGAGGAGTGCATTCCAAGAAACCGCGAATGAAGCAGAGCTTGATTTGATCCGGATCAGTCCTTACCAATATGTCGAAATTGACTTAGAGAAAGTATTTGTTCAATTACTGACTGATACCAAATATGGACGGGAAACCCAAAATAAGCCTGCTGATTTAAAGACTTTCGGACAAATGGTAGCTACCGTATTCCGGGTCCTTTCTCGTGAAAAATTAGAAGCTTATCAGTATACCTTAGCTACCCTAGAGGAACTACAAAATAGGGGTGCACGATTGTTTATCTTATCCAATGCTCAGCGAATATTTACCCAAGCTGAGATTGAACTAACAGGGTGCGCAACCTTTATGGAGAAAATTTATATTTCCTCAGATTATCGCATTAAGAAACCTGAACCCGAATTTCTGCTAGGTTTAATGGGTGAAAATCAGTTAAATCCAGCTGAAACAGTCTTTGTCGGTAACGACTTGACTTCAGACATTGCTATTGCTCAAGCTGTTGGAATTGATGGTGTCTTACTGAATACTTTTTCTTACAGTCCTGATGAGATCTTGGCTTACCAAGAAAAAGGTTGGGACTTTACGATTATCAATGATATTATTGAACTGATTCGTTAGATGATAACCCTAAGAACTACCTTCATCAATTTGGAAGTAGTTCTTTTGATTTTCTCATTTTCTATTTTTCAAGAAGGGACATACTTTGAAATAAACTATTCAAGAACTTTTAGACAATTATCGACAAGCGGTTTTATACAAAGATAAAGAATTGATGATTTCCCTTTATTATCATGACATTTTTATCTATGATGTTGCTGGCCAATGGGCGCTTAAAGTCAAACAAGAATTAATTGCAATGGTTGAGGATTGGTTTAAAGTCATTTCCCTAGGTGAAGTAGTAGTTGAATTTTCAAATCTAACCATCAAGTCTTCCCATTACTGTGCCTTTGCCTATTTTGATGCAACTTTTTCAAAACTAAAAAATAAAGTGGTAGTGCAATCTGTTATTGAGCGATTTACACTCTGTTTGGTGTTTGAGGATGGCTGGAAAATAATACACCAGCATGCTAGCCACCCACTAGAAGTTTCTCATACTTGATAATACATAAATATAATTATGTAATTAATCGATATTTTTTTCAATAAGAGTCATTACTAACTTTCAAGGTAAATTTTTGATATACTATTTAGGAATAAAAAATTAGAAAGGTTCTGTTTTGGGTCATCCCCAAACAGTAGCCAGATATTCTGGCTAGAGGTATTAGTTTCATGTCTCAAACCCACATTAATGTTATCGGAGCTGGATTGGCTGGCTCAGAAGCTGCTTATCAGATTGCCAAACGCGGCATTCCTGTCAAACTCTACGAGATGCGTGGTGTCAAGCCGACTCCTCAGCACAAGACAGACAAGTTTGCTGAGTTGGTTTGTTCCAATTCATTCCGTGGTGATAGTTTGACCAACGCTGTCGGCCTTCTTAAGGAAGAGATGCGTCGTTTGGATTCCATTATCATGCGAGCTGGTGAAGCCCACCGTGTGCCTGCTGGGGGTGCCATGGCCATGGACCGTGAGAATTTCTCTCAAGCAGTCACTGATGAGATTCACAACCACCCACTGATTGAGGTGATTCGTGAGGAAATTACTGAGATTCCTGATGATGCTATTACAGTTATCGCGACGGGACCTTTGACATCTGACGCCTTGGCGGAGAAGATTCACGCGCTTAATGGTGGTGATGGTTTTTACTTCTACGATGCGGCAGCACCGATTGTCGACAGCTCGACCATTAACATGGACTTGGTTTATCTTAAGTCCCGTTATGACAAGGGAGAAGCTGCCTATCTCAATGCTCCAATGAACAAGGAGCAGTTCACTGCTTTCTATGAGGCCTTGATTTCAGCCGAAGAGGCGCCGCTCAATTCCTTTGAAAAAGAAAAATACTTTGAAGGCTGTATGCCTATTGAAGTCATGGCCAAACGTGGAATCAAAACCATGCTATATGGCCCAATGAAGCCAGTCGGTCTGGAATACCCTGAAGATTACAAGGGACCACGTGATGGCGAATACAAGACACCGTACGCAGTTGTTCAGCTCCGTCAGGACAACGCAGCAGGTAGTCTTTACAACATTGTAGGCTTCCAGACCCACCTTAAGTGGGGTGAGCAGAAGCGTGTCTTCCAGATGATTCCAGGACTCGAAAATGCTGAATTTGTCCGTTATGGTGTCATGCACCGCAATTCCTACATGGATTCGCCAAACTTATTGGAACAGACCTTTGCGACCAAGAAAAATCCAAATCTTTTCTTTGCAGGTCAAATGACAGGAGTAGAAGGCTATGTCGAGTCTGCTGCCTCTGGCTTAGTGGCTGGTATAAATGCTGTTCGCCGCTTCCGTGGCGAAGACCCAGTCATCTTCCCACAGACCACAGCCATCGGAGCTCTGCCATTTTACATCACCCACACCGAAAGCAAGCACTTCCAGCCTATGAATGTCAACTTTGGTATCATCAAGGAGCTGGACGGACCGCGTATCCGCGATAAGAAAGAGCGTTATGAAGCAATAGCAGAGCGTTCCCTCAAGGACTTGGAAGAGTTTTTGACGGTTTAAGCCGATAGTTTTCCGACGAAAAGTATCGGGAAAACTTGGATGGTAGATGGTAAACTGATAGGGAAAGGGGAAGTTGATGATAAAAGAGTTCAATGCAACCGTACGTTACCTAGAGTCCGTTTTAGAAAGCGAAATCGATGAACGGAAATTTTTGCTCATATCAGGATATTCCGTTCCCATGTTTAGTCGTCTCTTTTCGATTCTGACAGATATGTCCTTGTCAGAATACGTTCGGTTACGAAAGTTGACGCGAGCTGCTATGGACATTCGTGAAGGACAGGCAAAGATTATAGATATAGCCCTTAAATATGGGTATGAATCTTCGGATTCTTTTGCCTTTGCCTTCAAACAATTTCATCAGATTTCTCCTAGTCAAGTGCGTAAGGGGTTGCCTTTTAAGGTCCTCTTACCCTTGCAACTATCATTAACCATCCAAGGAGGTAAAGAAATGGAAGTTCGTATTGAAAAGAAGGCTAGTTTTACAGTTGCTGGACTTCTTCGCACAGCAATCAGTAACGAAGTGTGTCCGCAGGTATGGGAAGACTTGTTCAAGAACCATTCTTATGAAGAGTTAGCTGCTCTAGGAAGTGGGCGGTCCTTTGGAGTTTGTACATTAGCTCAAGCGGACGAGACGATTAATTATATGGCTGCTTATGATGTCACAGATAGGGAAAAAGCGACTAAGTTAGGCTTAGAACTTCTTGATGTTCACGAAGCTGACTATGCTATTTTTACCCTAACAGGCCCTGTTCCTCAATCTATTCATGCAGGATGGCGTTATGCGCTAGAAACTTTTTTTCCTGAACACGGCTATCGCCATTCAGGTGCACCAGATTTTGAGTACTATTTTGAAGGAGACATGAGTTCCCCAGACTACCAAATGGAACTCTGGATTCCCATTGTGAAAGCATAATGTACAGGACACCTTCGGGTGTCTTTTGTATTATACTGGAGAAAGAATAAGAGAAAGAGGAGTACTATGAACCAAGATACTTGGAAGGGGATAATCTTATTTTTAATCCTAAATACATCCGTAATATCTATACTTTGACGGGTATTGTCAAACCTGTTGTCTTTTATAAAGGGCGATTTGTGGCAACCTGGAAACGAGATAAAGGCACTATTTTACTAGACATCTTTGAAGACATCAGCCAACAAGTAAAGAAAGAATTGGAAGATTACCGCCAAATGAACGAGGAAGTCTTGAAGCAATAGCTGGTTATGTTTGGTAAACACGAAAATTATAAATAAATAACTAAATTTTCAGAATATTTCATAAAAACTATGATATAATACTTAATATACCTATGAAAGAGATTACTATGAATAAGTCTTACTTTTATTTGGACATGAAAACACATGAATTAGAAGTTCCCTTCACAGGGAGGAACCGTCGTGTCCGTGTATTGTTGCCTAAGGGATATGCTGAAGATACGGAAAGGACCTATCCTGTTGTCTATTTCCATGATGGACAAAATGTTCTCTATAGCAAAGAATCATTTTCAGGTCATTCTTGGAAAGTTATTCCAACGATCAAGCGCAATCCAGATATTAGTAAAATGATTGTGGTGGCGATTGATAATGATGGAATGGAACGGATGCATGAGTATGCAGCTTGGAAGTACAGTGAAACAAGCATCCCAGGTGTTCAATTTGGTGGGAAAGGGACCTTGTACGCCGAATTTGTCATGGATGTGGTAAAACCCTTTATTGATAAAGAGTACCGGACCAAATCCGACAAGGCACATACGGCTATGATTGGTTCGTCATTGGGTGGCAACATCACCCAGTTTATGGGATTAGCCTACCAAGATCAAATTGGCTGTTTAGGTGTCTTTTCATCTGCTAACTGGCTTCATCAAGATGCATTTGATCGTTTTATTGAGCGTAAAAAAATAGACCCAAGTCAACGAGTTTACATTTATGTGGGTACTGAAGAAGCTGATGATACTGACAAAACATTGATGGCAGGCAACATCAAGCAAGCTTATATCAATTCATCGTTGACCTATTTTCGACAGTTGATCTCTGGTGGAGTTCATTTGCACAATTTAGAGTTAGAAGTGATTTCAGGTGCGGTACACAACGAGGAGGCTTGGGCATTATACTTACCAGATTGTCTACGTTTTTTAAGTGAACATTGGTCATAAATCGAAAAATATAAAAGGAGGTTGTCATTATGCATGTCGAATTTTTAAGTCATTGGTCAGGAAACCTTGGTCGTGAAATGAACTTGAATCGTTATGGTCACGCAGGTATTCCTGTGCTCGTTTTTGCTTCATCAGGTGGTTCCTACAATGAATTTGCTGATTTTGGTATGATTGAGGCTTGCCGCGGGTCTATCGAAGCAGGTCATGTACAATTTTTCACCCTTACCAGCTTTGATAATGAAAGTTGGTTGGCTGATTGGAAATCCATTCATGATAAAGCAGAAGCTCACCGTGCCTATGAACGATATGTGATTGAAGAAGCGATTCCTTTTATTAAACATAAAACTGGCTGGTTTGATGGTATGATGGCAGCTGGTTGTTCAATGGGAGCTTATCATGCACTGAATTTCTTCTTACAACATCCAGATGTTTTTACAAAAGTCATTGCACTTTCTGGGATTTACGATGCACGATATTTCAATCATCATCAAGATTATGGAAATGATGAAGTTGTTTATCAAAACTCTCCAGCAGACTATATTTGGAATCAACATGATGGCTGGTTTATTGATAAATACCGCCAAGCGGATATTATTGTATGTACCGGTCTAGGTGATTGTGAACAAGATGGTCTGGACTCATTCTACAACCTAAAACGCGCATTTGAAGAAAAAAATATTCCTGCTTGGTTTGATACATGGGGTACAGATGTAGCCCATGACTGGGTATGGTGGAGAAAACAGATGCCATTTTTCCTTCATTCGATTGGATTATAAGCTAGAAAGGATTTTTTATGAATTATCTCGTCATTTCCCCTTTTTATCCTGAAAATTTCCAGCCATTTACTATTGAATTGGCAAAAAAAGAAGGCGTTACTGTTCTTGGTATTGGACAAGAGCCTTATGATCAGCTCCCTGAAGAACTTCGTAATGCCTTAACAGAATATTTCCGTGTTGAAAACCTTGAAAATCTTGATGAAGTCAAGCGTGCAGCGGCTTTCTTAATTTATAAACATGGTCCAATGGATCGGGTAGAATCTCATAATGAGCATTGGTTAGAGACAGATGCAGCTCTTCGTGAACAATTCAATATCTTTGGGGCTAAGCCAAGCAATCTTAAAAAGACGAAGTTTAAGTCTGAAATGAAGAAATACTTTACAAAAGCAGGTGTTCCTGTAGTTCCAGGTATGGTTGTAAAAACTGAAAAAGATATTGAAAAAGCTGTGAAAAAGATTGGTTTCCCACTGATTGCTAAACCTGACAATGGGGTGGGAGCTTCAGGAACCTTTAAGCTGACAAAGAAAGCCGATTTGGAAGACTTTAAAACAGCCTGGGATGGTCGTACAGCTTATTTCTTTGAGAAATTTGTCAATTCAAGTATCATTACAACTTATGATGGCTTGATTGACAACAAGGGAAATGTAGTATTTGAAACAGGATTAACTTATGTACATACCCCTTTTGAATTGGTACAAAGTAAAAAAGATAATACCTATTACATTGAAAAAGAGCTTGACCCAAAATTGGTATCCTACGGACGTGCCATTATCAAAGCATTTGGCATGAAAGAGCGTTTCTTCCATATTGAATTTTTCAAGGATGGTAAAGATTATATTGCTATTGAGTACAATAACCGTATGGCCGGTGGCTTTACAGTAGAATCTTATAACTATGCCCATTCAATTGATCTTTTCCGTGATTATGCCAATGTTGTTTCTGGAGGTTCAGTAGAGGAACGGCGTTTTGAACCGCAATACTGTTTGGTAGCAACCCGTCGTGATGCAACAGATTATGTCCACTCCGCAGATGCCATTCGTGATCGTTATTCGGATAAGCTAAAAACAGTAAAACGCATGCCTGACGCCTTCGCAGAATTGCAGGGAAATGATGCCTATCTACTTGTAACCAAAAGCAAGGATGAATTAGATGAAATGATTGCCTTTATTGGGGAAACAAAATAGACTAGATTGAAAGATGCCAGAAATGGTGTCTTTTTTCTTTCCTTACAAAGCTGTAAGTTTTTAAATCAAAACTGTAAGTGAGTGCAAGCGGAATATTTTCTATAATAGACTCATAAGAAATAGAAAGAAGGAAATCATATGTCATTCAAATTTTTACAAGCAAAGAGAATAGAAGAAGAGGTATTCTCAGAAAAAGAAAAGGCTGAACTCCTGGAACTGGCAAAATTTTTAGAGGGGCTAGCACTTGATTTGCAAACGATACGATTTATGTCATACTAGAGGGAGGAAACTATGAAAAAGAAAGTATTTGGTTTGCTGGCTTTGGGCAGTATAATGCTAACTGCTTGTTCTTCCTCTTCAGAAGGCCTTAGCTTTAATGAGGGCTATCAGACTTTCCATTACAAAGAAAAAGACTATGCCATTAGCAAACAGGAAGTTGCCGAAGATAGTATTCAAGGAACAGAAGTTAAGTTTATGGAATGGCCCGTTGTCAAAGAAGAAGGTGCAGTGAAAAAGACAGTCTCCTTGAACAATCTATATGTAACTACTAGCAAGGAATGGGCCATCGGTGTCCAAGATAGTTATTACAAGGTAGATTCAGAAGAAAATATTGCTGAGTCAGACCGAATCGACTATCAAGCATTACTTGATGCAGTTGATTTTTCCAAAGAAAACAATTAGGAGTTTGTATGATATTAGAAATCAATCATTTAGAAAAAGTTTACCGCACGCGCTTTTCAAAAGAGGAAACTCGTGCTTTGCAAGATGTAGATTTTAAGGTAGAAGAGGGCGAATTCATAGCTATCATGGGGGAAAGTGGTTCTGGTAAGACGACTTTGCTTAACATTCTAGCAACTCTGGACAAGCCGACGAGGGGATCTGTTATCCTCAATAATCAAGATATTACCAAAATCAAGGAAAGCAAGCTAGCCGATTTTCGTTTGCGTAACCTGGGCTTTGTCTTCCAAGATTTTAACCTCTTGGATACCCTGTCTACCCAAGATAATATCTTTTTACCTCTGGTATTGGCGCGTGAGAGCTATGAGGAAATGGAGAAACTGTTGAAAGTATTGGCACCAAAACTGCGGATTCAGGATTTGTTGAAGAAACGTCCCTTTGAACTATCTGGTGGGCAAAAGCAGCGCGTGGCCATTGCCCGTAGTTTGATTACCCAACCCCAGATTGTCCTAGCGGATGAGCCGACGGCTGCCCTAGATTATCGCAATTCGGAAGACTTGCTGAATTTGTTTGAAGACATCAACCTAGATGGACAAACCATTCTCATGGTAACTCACTCAGCCAACGCAGCCAGCCATGCCAAGCGCGTCCTCTTCATCAAGGATGGTCGGATTTTCCACCAATTGTACAAGGCAGGCAAGAGCAATCGGGATTTTGCCAAGGAAATTTCGCTCAATATGTCTGCACTTTCAGGGGGTGAGTAGATGTTTTACCTCAAACTTGCTGGGCAAAATATCCGAAAATCTATGGGTGTGTTTGCTCCTTTTGTTTTAGCCAGCCTGGTCCTCTTTACCTTGATTTGTTCCATGTTCCTGCTCATGCTGAGTCCAGTTATGAAATCCATGGGAACAGCTGCCGTGTCTATCGGGCTAGGTATCGTTGTATTGACCATTTTCTCGCTGATTATGGAAATATATAGCTTTAATTTCCTCATGCAACAACGGACTAGGGAGTTCGGTCTTTACAATATGCTGGGGATGAACAAGAAGAAGGTGGCCTTGGTTGCTAGTATTGAATTGTTTTTCATCTTCCTCTTGGTTATTGTGCTGGGTTCTGCATTAGCTGGTGTATTTGCCAATGTTCTCTACTTAATTTTTGTGAATCTGACCAATTATAGTGACTTACACTTTAGTATTTCACCTCTGGCATTTGCCATGACCGCCTTTCTCTTTGCAGTTATCTTCTTCATCTTGGAATTACTGGCCATTCGGACTATTGGTAAGACGAGTTCGCTGATTTTATTCCGAGCTAGTGAAAAGGGAGAGAAGGAGCCAAAAGGCAATGTCCTTCTGGCTGCCCTTGGTGTTCTTAGCTTAGGTGTTGGCTACTACCTGTCACTTTCATCGAAAGCAGCAGGGTTAGCTGTCATCTATCGTTTCTTCATCGCTGTGCTTTTTGTCATTGCGGGTACCTATCTGTTTTACATCAGCTTTATGTCTTGGTATTTGAAGGCTCGTCGGAAAAACAAGCGGTATTTCTATACGCCAGAGCATTTCATTACCACATCGCAGATGATTTTCCGGATGAAGCAACACGCAACGGGTTTGGCCAATATCACACTGCTTTCGGTCATGGCCTTTGTGACCATTGCGACAACGACATCACTCTATACAGGTATGTCCAGTATGACAAGTAGACTTTATCCAAAGGAAACATCCATCACCTATCCTGTTTCGGATAGAAGTCAAGGTGAAACTGTCTATCAGCAATCGGTGCTCAGCCATTTTCCAGAAAAAGCCCATGACAGCCTATCCTACCTGACCTACCAAGTTGGTTTGGTCTATGATGGCGGTGAAGAGATTGTCATTAGCCCGGTAACCATTTCCAATCCAGATTTTTCTAAAATTGCCTTTACCTACTTTATCACGCAAGATGATTTCAGGAAATTCGGCAATGACCTGCCAGAGCTTGCTGCTAATCAAGTCGCCTTTATACGTCCGAGCGAGAAACCATCGTTGAAGAAGCTTGTTCTGGGCGAGCAAACCTTTGAGAATGTAGTCAATCTTGACCACGCTATTTTCCCTGATATTACTAATACGCTCAATGCCGCTGTCATAGTGGTTAGCGATGACACAGTGTTGAATACTGTTCGTGAGTATTACGAGTCCAATAAGCCGCAAGGGTATCCAGTCAGTCTGGACTACCGTGTCTTTACTGATTTGACTGATGAAGAGGTTGCTTCGATTGGTCAGCAAACTGGCGACTCTTATAATATCAACGATGCAAACGGAGAATTCCTAGGATATGCTATGCAAAAATCCGATTTAAACAATATGCTTCTGGGCTTCACAGGTGGCTTCCTCTTCACAGGTTTATTGTTGGGCATTAGTTTTTTGCTGGGTGTTGCCTTGATTATCTACTACAAGCAGTATTCGGAAGGGCATGAGGACAAGAAATCCTATAAGATTCTTCAAGAAGTGGGGATGAGCCAGAAGGCTGTCAAGAAAACAATTAACTCCCAAACGCTTTTGGTCTTCTTTATGCCATTGGCTATGGCAACCTTGCACTTTTTCGTCGCCCTTGTCATGCTCAAGCAAATGTTGATGGTGTTTGGTGTGGTTTCTTCAAGCATGATTTACACGGTTAGTGGTATTACATTGCTTGCAGTTGCCTTGTTCTACTTTATCATTTACAAGTGGACCAGCCGAACCTATTATCGTATTATTGAACGATAGCAGAAGTCTCGCTTATGCGAGATTTCTTGCTTTTTTTGGTAAGTGGTGTTACAATGGTAATACCAAAAGAATGCTAGAAGAGGTGAGAAAATGGCAGCTATTACATTAAAAGTTTCTGAGCAAGACAAGCTATTTATGCAGGCTATGGCAAAGTTTGAAGGTGTCAGCTTGTCAGAACTCATCCGGACTAAAACCCTTGAAGCTCTCGAAGATGAATACGATGTCCGTGTGGCAGATATTGCTTGGGCAGAATACCAAGCTGACTTGTCGAATGGAATTGAGCCGATAACACTAGAACAAATGGCTGAGGAGTTGGGCATTGAGTTATAAGGTTATTTTGTCTGCTAGGGCTCAAAAGCAAATTCGAAAAATGGATAAAACGGCTGCAAGTTTGATTTTGCGGTATCTTTATAAGCATATCGACGGGTGCGACAACCCTAGACAATACGGAATAGCCTTAACTGCCAATCGTTCTGGCCAATGGCGGTACCGTATCGGTAACTACAGAGTTATCGTCAGTATTGAAGATGACAAATTGATTATGACAAGCATAAAAATGAGAAATGGAAGTATGTAGAAGCCAAGACTTGTGTCCTGGCTTTTACAGAATGAAGATGATGAAAAAAGAGAAGATTTATATTGTTGAAGACGATGAGATGATTGTCCAACTCTTGAAGCAGCATTTGGGAAAATCTTATCTAGTTGAAAGTGTGCAGAATTTCCGAGCTGTCAGTCAGGAAGTGGCGGAAATCAAACCAGACTTGGTACTGATGGACATTAGCCTACCCTATTACAACGGATTTTACTGGACGACAGAAATGCGTAAAACCATGACCATGCCCATTATCTTTATCTCCTCGTGCGATGATGAGATGAATGCGGTCATGGCTATGAATATGGGTGGCGATGATTTTGTTTCCAAGCCTTTTTCACTGGGAATTTTGGATGCCAAAATTGGTGCCTTCCTGCGTCGGGTCAATCAATTCAGCAAATCAACTGACTTGTCTATCGACCAATTCCAGCTTAGTTTGGACGGGCGATTCTCAAGCGAATTGGAGCAGGTTCAATTGTCTCCTACAGAAACCAAGATTTTGACTGCCTTGCTAAAAAGACAAGGGCAGATTGTCAGTAAGGAAGAACTCTTGGAAAAACTCTGGGAAAATGAAGAATTTATCGACCAGAATACGCTCAATGTAAACATGACCAGACTGCGTAAGAAGGTGAGCGAGGTCGGTTTTGAACGTATTCATACCGTTCGTGGCGTAGGGTACTTGGTCAAATGATAGCAAAATTTATCCGTGAATACCGGAGTTTTTACTTCTCCTACATTGTTCTGGCTACTAGTTTTATCTTGCTCTTCTTTCTCTATCAACTGCCCACCGAATTCCTGCAAAACGCTCTGTTATTGTCCCTAACCCTTATCATCCTACTGACAGTAGGCCTGTTCTGGAAGTTTCGCAACCGCATGAGGGCCTTGGAAGACTATATCCTTGAAGAAGCTTTGCCCTTGCTAAATAAGCCTGTGGACCTTGCCTATCTCAACTTAATTGAAGCGGAAAAGGAGGCGACACGGGAGCAGCTTTTAGTCTATAAGTCACGAGAGGAGGATCTGCAAGCCGTGGTCAAAATGTGGTCCCACCAGATGAAAGTGCCTCTGGCTGCCCTGTCTTTGATGAGCCAGACTGACAATCTCAACCAGCAGGATGTCGATCATCAGCTCTTACGCTTGGACAATTATATGGCAAATCTCCTCAATTACCTCAAACTGACTAACCATGCCAGCGATTTTCGATTTGAGCAGGTGGAAGTAAGAGAAGTAGTGGTCGATTTGGTCAAAAAATACCGCAATCAGTTCTTGCAAAAAGACATTTCAGTGACCATCGATGGAAATTGGCTACTGAAGACCGATAAGAAATGGCTTAGTTTTGCCATGTCACAGATAATCGACAACGCCCTCAAGTACAATAAGACTGGTGGTAAGGTGGCCATTGAACTGAATAAGGGAATTTCCATTTCCGATACGGGAATTGGGATTCTGGCAGAAGACCTTCCTCGCCTGTTTGATGAAGGTTTTACAGGTTTTAATGGCCGTGAACACCAAAAAGCGACAGGATTTGGGCTGTATCTGACCAAGCGGGTCTTGAATCAGTTGGAACTAGCTATTTCCGTGGAAAGTCAACTGGAAGTTGGGACAACTATAAGCATCACTAAAGTACAGTAAAAGCTGTGCTTTTTTCATTTTATTGCTGACCTTCGTCAAACCAACCTCGAAGGCTTTGCTTTTAACCCAGAGAACGAAGAAGGAGGCGGTTTGACTTGACAGTGCCTTATGGTGAGCGGCTGGTTCTTGCTCCGTACGAGCCTCCACGAGCCCCCTCTTGGTAAAATGTTACCAGACAGGCTATATTCCAGCCGTTTTACGAACCCTCTCAGCCTTTTTGCATAAGTACCCAGCTGTCAATCTGGAAAAATTGAAAGAATTATTGTAAAACTGCATTTACCTGGTCCTAGGGATCATGTTTTTAAATTTCAAAGGTAAAAAAATGAGATTTGTTTCATTCCCAAATCTCCTTTTTTATATTTATAGATATACTTTTGTAAAAAATAAATAACTGGACCTGTAAAAATTATTGCGATAATTGTGCCTTCTCTAATGCCAAATAATGGATTTCCAAATAGAAATGAAAGCATAAGAGCCACTATAACCATCGCACTTTCACAATATAATTTTACCTGATGAAACGAACGGCCACTTGCTAGTGCAACAGTTTTAGGTAGTCCTTCACCAGGCATAACAACTGTTCCAGCCTGAACTTCCATTAAGACGCCAAGAGTAAGCACAAAGATGCTAATAATCAAAATAATAAGCTGGATAGGATGTACTTGTGTAGTAAGAACCGGAGTAAGTAATCTGTCATAGAAAGAAATAAAAATGCCGAAACAGGTTCCTGGAATTAGTTGCACAACATACGGAATTAAGTCTTTAATCGAATCTGGTTTGGCAACGATAATTTGAATGAGTACAAGTATAGCTAAAAATACAGTTGTATTAACACCAATTACAGAAACAACGTTTGGAATCGTAGCAATGGGAGAAGTACCTAATAACGAAGATTTCGACATAACCACAGCAATTGCCATGATATTAATTGCAACGATAAATCTTACAAATTTCATGTCATTATTGTAAATACTTCTAAATGAAAAATCAATACTCAACTTTGAATTGATAAAATTTTAGAATGTTGTTACATAATATATATTACGTAACACTATAATTGATCCAGAGCATTTTTCTGCTCATCGTTGACGATATGAGTGTAGAGGTCAGTGACCTGGGTATTGGAGTGACCCAGCTGATGACTGACCAGAACTTGTGACTTGGTGGCATCATAGAGTCGCGTTGCTAGCGTATGACGAAGTTTGTGTGGAGTAACACGTATCTTAAAGTCTGCAGAATACTTAGCCACCATTTTTTCAATAGAAGACGCATCGATTCGATTGGGCAAACCACGATATTCAGATAGGAAAAAGGCTGTATCTGTTTTCTCTGCCTTGTAGCGTTGCTGACGTATGCTCATATAGGCTTCCAGATAGGACTTAGCAAACCCAGCCACATTGACCGAGTCCCGTTTTCCACCTTTACGGGTTACTTCGATAATCATCATATTGAGATTTACATCTCGAAGATCTAAATTCACCGCTTCTGACAGACGGATGCCAGAAGCCAAGAGAAGTGCCAGAATCGCCAAATCCCGCTCCTTATTTTTCTGGAAAGAGGAGAGGGCCCGCTTGGATAACTTGGCTTGGTATTCATTGTCTACGTACTCCAAAAACTTAATGGTTTCATCTCCCAAAAAGAGCTTCTGCTTGATGTTCTCCGCCCTTGCCGCCAAAGTTTCTTTCTTTTTTTTAGTAGAAACTTTCTTCATCACATTGCGGTAGAAGTAGGGCTCGCCCTGCTCATTTTCCACTTCTTCGGTTAAATACTTGAAGAGACTAGAAAGAGCCGAGAGGGTACGGTTAATGGTGGTCTGCGACACACCATTCTGCGAGGTATTGGCGTTCAGCAAGGGACGCTCCCGCAGATAAAGAATAAAAGCCTCCATATCTTTTTTGGTCAGATGTTCCAAGACGTCTAATGGAATGTCAGCAATCCGTTCAACAGACACCAAATCCGAATCTTGTAACCACTCAAAGAAACGACGATATTCTTTCAGATATTCGTACAAGGTTGTAAAACTGTAGGGCACAGACAACTTTGACTGATAATATTCCAGAACATACCAAGGCATAATTTCTTTTAGTTGATCAATTTTTTCCAATAATAATTCGCGTCTCATCATTTTCTCCTGATTTTATCTATATAAGTAGTATAGCATAATCTTGTATATGTTTCAAGAAAATTATAGTTTTTCGGAAAGATGTGCGGTGTCTTTGATGATTTTTTTATAATTAATAGCCCTCATATCTTCTTATACTAATTAAAAATCGGATCATATTCTATTCCACTCCCGTCATCTACAACAACTATTTGAACATTTTGAAAATATGAATCAAGTGTAATATCTTTTGTTAACTTATTTAACTTTGAATCGGGTTGATATGCCGGAATAAGAATGGCAAAATTTGTCATGTTAGATGCTCCTGTTTTTCATTTCTTTTCATTTGGTTAAGAGTATTTTTTATAGTTTAGCTTAAAATTGTACCTATAAATATCTGATAAAATTCCGAGCAATTTTTACCATTTTATCCCGTACTCTTGTTAAAAAATGAACAAAAAGTTTCATATAGCACTTGAGACTTGCAATGTTTCTATAGTCAAATATGTATATAATTAGTTATCTAAAAAAACTTTACATAATTAATTATATGTAAAGTTTTAAAATTTTATATTACTAATAAAATATAAGCAAGTAGGACACTAATGATACTAAACAGTGAACCAATCAAATAGTATTCAGCAAAGGCTTGGCTTTTGTATATTTTATCATAGCGTGCGATGGATTTTGCGGTAAATACCAAACCAATAGCTGTAAATTGCCCCATGAGTAGAAAAATCCCCATAATCGAGCGTTCTAATTGGCCAATCAAGGCACCTGCACCTGTCACAGTCAACTCTTCTTCTCCTTCCGTTACCTGATATTTGTTGAAGAAAAGTTTAAAAACGATATCCACCGGCTTAGTAATCAATATGATAAATAACAACTGCAATAATAGACTATTCGGCTCACTCCAAAATGAATAGGCAGAACTATTTACCTCAATTGTTTGATATAAAATGATGATACAGAAAATATGCAATAGCTGATCAATGACGAAGGTATTTCCGTCCCATTTTTCTTTTATCCAGCCATGTTTACTGAGGAAATGCTTACAATAATCAATTGCTAGGTGACTTAGCCAAACTTGAAAAAAAAGATCCCCATTATTAATTGGCAATAAAAAAGCCAGAATAGATAGTGGAATTCCAACCACTGTTAGATGGAGTACGAGTGCTAAAAAATTCGTTCTTTTGGCATTTGCTAATTGTTGGCTTTGAAATGTAAAATCACTTAAGAAATAAGCAATCAACAAGGCTGTTAAGATTGGTTATTGAACCAAGTAAAGTAATGTGATAATACGGATACGTACATGCTGCTACACCTCTTTCTGACAAAGTTGTAGGATTAAACTCATCACCATTTGCCGATTCCGAAAATATAGTTTTATTCCACTAGATTTTACACGTTTTGTAAACGCGCTTGGAGTCAATTTCATTTTCTCAGCAATCGGTTTTTGCTTAAAATCTTCACTGTAGATGTTATTACTAATTAACGTTCCAAATAAATCAGTTTGTGAATTATTCCAAGAAGCTCTGATAAAATCACTTGAGTTTAGTAGAGAGTTAATCACGCGGTTGATTTGTTTGTATTCAGATGAGAAGGCTATTTGACTAGTGCCGTAGTCGTTATTATCATGAATATAGTCAATTGCTTTTCGAGCTTCCCAATAAGCTGGACCATCAGCTCCGATACTTTGATGTGGATTAATGTCTGTGAGGATTTCTCCTAAGCCTACTCCGAATCGAATTTCTAATTCATTTCTAAAAGCTATTTTTATCTGATCTATCATTAGAAAGATGTGTGGGCTTGGTTTGCAAAGTGCTTGGAATTCATCACCTTTCGTAATAGTAAATGGAGAGGCAAATTCACTTGAAAAAGTATAATTGACACGTTTGATAACATGACCTAACCGTTCCTGAATATTTGAACGATTGTATACCTGTTTTGAGTTGATAATATCACCAATAATTGCTATGTATTGCATAAGGTTTCCCTCCTTTTTCTTATTGTGTCCATTATAACAGACATTTTGTTTTGTGTCCATAAAAACAGACATTTTTAATTATTTCCACCATAGTGGACATTTTATATTTGCTACTACTTCTGCTTCCCCTTGGAACATAAAAAATACTACACCAGTTGAACCGATGCAGCATTTTCTTATTTAATTTAGTCAGATTCAATCCAAACCGATAAGGAACCTGCGTTGACAGGGAAACGACCCCAACCAGTTTCATTGAGCAAGACTTGGTCTTGTCGATTGCCTGTGGCATCTATAAACATTTTACCAGCATTTAATTGTCCCATATCCATATCTTTGTAGCCTTCATCTGAGTTGCTAATAACAGCTGCCAGGCCTTTAGGATGATCTTGGTCTCCTTGGCAGACCCAACCAATGCAGTTGGGATGATCAAAATAATCAATCTGAGGACCGTATGTATGGTTTTGTCGAATTCCTAGTAGTTTATCCAGCATATCTTTAAAGGACTCCTGGCCAAATTCTCCAGAAATACCATAATAATCCCCATAAAAAATCGTTGGTAGTCCTTGTTGACGCAGAAGAATGAGTGCATAGGCAGCTGGCTTAAACCATTCAGCGATTGTTGATTCTAATGCCTGTCCACGTTGAGAATCATGATTATCGACAAAGGTAACCGCAAAGTTTGGATTTGATTGGACAATAATACCATCAAAGATGGTTCTCAAATCATAACCAGCTCCGTCAGTGCTAGCTTGGAAAAGATTCATATGAAGGGGGACATCCACCAAATCCATTTGAAAATTCGTTTCATTAATGTAATCTAAACTGGCTTCTTGACTGTTTTTCCAATATTCAGCAAAGACATAAAGATTGTCTTTGTATTGTTCTCTGACGTTTTGGATAAATGAGCTGATAAAGTCTTCTCCGATATGTTTGGCAGCATCGATTCGAAAACCATCTATCTGCGTAGTCTCTAAGAACCAACCTACCCAGTCCATTAAATGTGAACTAACTTCTGGATGTTTGAAATCAATATCATTAAACATCAGATAGTCATAGTTGCCATGTTCTCCGTCTACTTGATCTTGATTGGCCCAGCCTTTATTATCTCCAACAATCTGATAGATTCCTGTTTCCTTGTGTTTGGCGTCAAAATCTAGCCCTGTAAAATGATACCAATGCCACTTAAAGTCGTTATAGGTATTATTTCGTCCGGCAAAATCATAACCTGTGTAGCCCTCGATTTCATAAGGCTCTGACAGACTTTCTTGACGATTATCAGGATTCATACGGCGGACTTGGAAACGTTCCAAGTAGTCGCCTCCTGCCTTATGATTTAAGACAATATCTGCTATGGTTACTATTCCCTGCTCCTGAAGAGCCTGGATCGCTGCAATATAGTCCTTTTTCGTACCGTACTTTGTTGGGACGGTGCCTTTTTGATCGAATTCTCCTAAGTCAAAAAGATCATAAATTCCGTAGCCGACATCCTCTTTTCCTGTTGCTTTAAAAGCTGGAGGCATCCAAATATGGCTGATTCCAATTTCTTTGAGATGGCTAGCATCATTTTTCAAATTTTCCCAGTGCTTGCCATCTGCTGGCAAATACCACTCAAAGTATTGCATCATGGTTGGTCTTGTCATTTCCGTAAGTATACTCCTATATTAGATATTAGAAGATTTATTTCCTCTTCTTTTTAGCTTTTTTAATTTTATTTGCTTGGCGTTTCATGGCCTGTTTCATGGTAAATTCACCAATTTTGCCTTTCAAACCACCGCCGAACATTTGAGACATATCGGGCATTCCTGCGCCACCCATTAATTGGCTCATGTCTGGCATACTAGCTCCGCCCATCATATCTTCCAGAGCAGACATATCCAAACCATTCATGTTTGGCATATTTTTAGGAAGATTGTTTGGATTGATACCCATTTGTTTCATCATTTTGTTCATATCACCAGACATAACTCCCTGCATCATTGACTTAGCCTGGTTGAAATCTTTGATGAATTTATTGACTTCGACAAAGCTATTTCCTGATCCAGCAGCGATACGACGACGGCGACTAGGAGTCAATAAATCCGGATTTTCACGCTCTTCTGGCGTCATTGATGACACAATCGCACGTTTACGGGCAATTTGTTTTTCATCAATTTTCAGATTGGAAAGAGCGGGATTTCCAGCCATACCTGGAATCATTTTGAGAAGGTCTTCCATCGGGCCCATATTTTGAACTTGATCTAATTGGTCAATGAAGTCATTGAAATCAAAGGTATTTTCACGCATTTTTTCAGCGAGTTCTAATGATTTCTTCTCATCATATTCCTTGCTCGCCTTCTCAATCAAGGTCAGCATGTCACCCATACCAAGAATACGCGAAGACATACGATCTGGGTGGAAGGTTTCGATATCGGTGATTTTTTCACCTGTACCTGTGAATTTGATTGGCTGACCTGTGATGTGACGAACAGACAAAGCTGCACCACCACGAGTATCACCATCAATCTTGGTCAAAATCACACCGGTGATGGACAACTGATCATTGAACTCACGTGCAACATTAGCAGCTTCCTGACCGATCATGGCATCAACTACCAAGAGAATTTCATTTGGTTGAGCAAATTCCTTGATTTCTCTCAACTCGGCCATAAGGGCTTGGTCAATTTGTAAACGACCAGCCGTATCAATCAAGACATAGTCATTGTGATTGACTTTGGCTTGTTCTAAACCTTGACGGACAATCTCAAGAGCTGGAACTTGATTGCCCAACTCGAACACAGGTACATCAATCTGTTGACCAAGTGTCTTCAACTGGTCTATGGCAGCTGGACGATAAATATCGGCAGCAATCAAGAGTGGACGAGCATTTTCTTCCTGCTTGAGTTTATTAGCCAACTTTCCTGTGAAAGTCGTTTTACCAGCCCCTTGCAAACCAGCCATCATAATGATAGTTGGAATTTTCGGAGATTTAATGAGTTCGGAAGTTTCAGACCCCAATACAGCTGTTAACTCTTCATCAACGATTTTAACGATTTGTTGAGCAGGATTCAAGGTTTCAATCACTTCATGCCCAATAGCACGTTCGCGTACTTTCTTGATAAAGTCTTTCACAACTGGCAAGGCCACATCAGCCTCAAGCAAGGCCAAACGAATTTCCTTGGTCGCTTCCTGAATATCACTCTCAGAAATTTTTCCTTTACGACGCAGATTTTTAAAGACATTCTGCAAACGTTCTGTTAAGCTTTCAAAAGCCATATACTTCTCCTCTTAATCTCTATTATCGATACTAGTTAGAATAGCGATTTTCTCCTCTAAGTAACCATCCCCCGGATACCTAGTAAGAATTTCATCAAAAATTTGACTACGCACTACATAATCAGAGTACATATGTAGTTTCATCTCGTAGTCTTCCAGCAATTTTTCTGTTCGTTTAATGTTATCATACACCGCTTGACGACTTACATTGAATTCCTCAGCAATTTCTGCCAGACTATAATCATCTGCATAATACAGCTCAATATAGTTCATTTGCTTATCCGTCAGCAAGGCTGCGTAGAATTCAAATAAAGCATTCATTCGGTTGGTTTTTTCAATTTCCATAAACTTTATTATATCAAAATTTTTATCTTTTATAAATAAGAAAATCCGTCATCTTTTGAAAGAACAAGCGGATTTTCTAAAATATATTACATAATTTAATGTATGTTAATTATTTTCTAAATAAAACTCAAAGCGTTCGCCCACGTACTGGCTATTAACAAATTCAAATGCTTGACCATCTTCCAAATAGGAAACTTGTTTTAAAGCAAGTATAGCCTGATTCTTAGTAATTTCTAAGTACTGAGCAACTTTTTCATTCGCCAAACGAGCAAAGATTGTTTGCTTACTTGTTCCAATACGATAACCATTATCTACTAGTGTTTTGAAAAAATGATTGGTTACTTCTTCTTTTGGAACATTTTTAATCAAACGCTCCGGAATGCTGGCTACTTCATAAACAACCGGTACATTGTCAGCATAGCGAACCCGTTCCATTCGAATGATTGATTCCCCTCGAGACAAACCAAGCTCTTCAATTTCCTTTTCGTTTGGTTTTGTACGAGTGTATGACAAGAGCTTGCTCGTAGGTGTTTTCCCTTGAAGCAGTACCAATTCAGTAAAGGAAGTTGTTCCCCGCATCTTCTCCTGCACTCGAGTGCTGGCTACATAGGTGCCAGAACCCACTTTTCGTTGCAAGACTCCCTCTTCTACTAATAGCGTAATGCCTTGCCGTAAGGTCATGCGAGATACTCCAAATTCTTCTGATAAATCTCTTTCACTCGGCAAGCGCTGACCGATGGTCCAAATCCCCTGGTCAATTTGTTCTTTTATCTTATCATGAATCGTAATATATGCTGCTTTCATCTCGACCAACCTTTTTCTTTCTAGTGTACCAAAAATATTCTCATTTGACAAAAATAGACCGATTTTTATGTGGAAAAATGATACCGCAAACAATAAGAAAGATTTTCCTAAAATAAGCAATGTAAAAAATAGAAAAATACGAACACTTTGTTTTTATAAATTACTCATAGTTTGCAAAACAGATATTTATGAAATATAGTTTGGAAAATGTTCGCTTTTATGATAAAATATGTACTAGTATTTGAATTTATTTCAAAACGAAAGGGTAAAACATGACAAAACAAGATGTCCAAAAAATCATTGTACTGGATTATGGTAGCCAGTACAATCAGCTTATTTCGCGTCGTATTCGTGAATTTGGTGTCTTTTCAGAATTGAAAAATCACAAAATAACTGCCGATGAGGTTCGCGCCATCAATCCAATTGGTATTGTACTTTCAGGTGGTCCTAACTCTGTCTACGCAGAGAATGCTTTCGATATTGATCCAGAAATATTTGAATTGGGTATTCCAATCTTGGGTATTTGTTACGGAATGCAACTCATCACTCACAAGCTAGGTGGTAAGGTTGTGCCTGCTGATGAAGCTGGAAATCGTGAATATGGTCAATCTAACCTACAATTGAAAACCGAGTCAGCTTTGTTTGCGAATACACCAGAAGAACAACTAGTGCTTATGAGCCACGGTGATGCTGTCACAGAAATCCCAGCAGATTTCCATCTTGTTGGTCTTTCATCTGACTGTCCCTACGCTGCAATTGAAAACACGGAACGCCGTATCTACGGTATCCAATTCCACCCAGAAGTTCGTCATTCTACTTATGGTAATGACATTTTGAAAAACTTCGCATTTGGCATCTGTGGTGCACGTGGCGATTGGACGATGGAAAACTTCATAGAAACTGAAATCGAAAAAATTCGTCAAACAGTTGGCGATAAGAAAGTCTTACTCGGTCTCTCTGGTGGTGTTGACTCATCTGTCGTTGGTGTTCTTCTTCAACGTGCTATCGGTGATCAATTGACTTGTATCTTTGTTGACCACGGTCTTCTTCGTAAAAATGAAGGCGATCAAGTCATGGAAATGCTAAGCGGTAAATTTGGACTGAATATTATCCGTGTTGATGCGGCTAAACGATTCTTAGATTTGCTAGCTGGCGTATCTGATCCAGAGAAAAAACGTAAAATCATCGGTAATGAATTTGTTTACGTATTTGACGATGAGGCGAGCAAGTTAACAGATGTTGAATTCTTGGCTCAAGGAACACTTTATACAGATATCATTGAGTCTGGTACAGATACAGCTGAAACCATCAAATCTCACCATAATGTTGGTGGTTTGCCTGAAGATATGCAATTCAAACTAATCGAACCACTCAATACATTATTTAAAGATGAAGTTCGTGCCCTAGGTACTGCTCTCGGCATGCCTGACGAAGTTGTGTGGCGCCAGCCATTCCCTGGTCCAGGGCTTGCTATCCGCGTTATGGGTGAAATTACAGAAGAAAAACTCCAAACTGTTCGTGATTCAGATGCTATTTTGCGCGAAGAGATTGCCAAAGCTGGTCTAGACCGCGATGTTTGGCAGTATTTCACGGTCAATACTGGCGTACGCTCAGTGGGTGTTATGGGAGATGGTCGTACTTACGACTATACGATTGCTATTCGCGCTATCACTTCTGTCGATGGAATGACGGCTGACTTCGCCAAACTTCCTTGGGATGTTCTTCAGAAAATTTCTGTCCGCATCGTAAATGAAGTAGCTCACGTCAACCGCATTGTCTACGATATCACAAGTAAGCCACCTGCAACAGTTGAGTGGGAGTGATAGAGCCTGGGGATAGGCTCTATCAGCAATCAATTCCAACGCGCCTAGTAAAAAAGTAGCGTCAAGAATTCGTGAGAGGCTTGATTTACCTTCAAAAATAGCGATTCTACAGCAGTTTAGCAGGAATAAACTAGTTTAAAAAGGGTGAATCTTTGTTTGATTTCCCTTTAATCCCCTCTAAAAAAGAATTAACTAGAAATTTTTCTAGTTAATTCTTTTTTTTGTTTCTATCGAAAACTTTATTTCCTGGTACTCAGATATCCTAAATCAATCTTATTCTAAAGTGATTTCAGTCGTTAATATTGCATGATCAGGAAAGGGAGGTTCATTAATAATAAAAAATCCTTCTGGAACCCTATAACCTTCAAGGTAGAATAAATCATTATTTTTTCCAAAACTCCAATCAAGTTGATTATAGTGCGAGTGTCCATCAATAAATACCCCTTTAGTAATCAGCCAATCTAATTGTTTCCCTTTCCAACTTGTTCCTGGAGGTGAATATGGAGAAAATTGTTGATAATCTAGATATCCTTCATCTCTCATCATATAAACAATATCCTGCCAATTTAACTTTTCCTCTTCACACCAATCAGTTTCTGCTGGGCCATAGTTCAAATCGCCTATAATAATTTGATGTTTGGTTTGTTTATTTTCTTTTAATAACCAGTTGATTTGAGTTTTTCTATCATTCAATTCCTTATTATCATGTTTTGATCCAACTTTTACCCTTACACCAATAATCGTTAGCTCCTTCCCGGTTTTAATGGTGCTTTTTATTTTTAGCCAATTGGGTTGTTCGTCTTTAAAACTTTCCTCCCAAGTTATTTCTTCTGGAGATGGTTCATTGAATATACTTTTCTTCAACCCCATATAAATTCCATTACCAGTTTTAATGTTTCCATTCACACAAGTATATTGCGAACCATTATAAGAATAAGTATAATATCTCTCAGAAAAAGCACTGTCTAATCTAGACCTATTGTGTTCTCCTTTAAATTCAACTAATACAATAACATCTGGATTTTTTCGAGAAATTTCTGTGATAACATACTCAGGAAAACTGCTATTTTCACAAGAGCGTTGATTAATATTCCATTCAAGTATTTTTATGTTTGTCATAACTTTTTCACCATTTTCTTAATCTATTGTCAATATAAATTATGAACTAGAAATAAATAGTTCGAGATATTACCTATTCAATGGGACATTCACCGAAAACCTCATTTCCTGATACTCATATAACCTAATGCGAGGGTTCTCCTTCATGGTTTTCACTTTAAAAATAAAATAATGGTCACGACCGTCAGTAGCCTTACTTTTGTGCAAACGAAAATAATTTTTCTGTTTCATCGCCATTGTCAGTAATATATCATCAATAAGAAATGTGAGGGGATCTACCCCTTTATAGTATTTATTAAAATCCTTCTCGAACTGAAGATAGGAATCAGAGAAATAATCGAACTGAATCAAGTTTTCATATATAGTTTTCCTATTCATCTAGTACCTCCACTAAACTCATTTCAATGATTTCAGAAATTTGAAGCAGCACATATTGTTCAACTGTTTTAATCGTAATTTCCTTTGAACTTAATTCGGTTATGCGTCCTTGAAAAGCTTGTCTTTTGCCTTTACGAAGGATGACAAACATTCCTTGAGATTGTGAAGTATATAATTGAGTCACGTAAGTGAGGATTTCACTCTTTGATAGCTGTGATGATACTTCTATTTTATATTTATCTTCGATCAAGGAACTGGTATGCTCAGATAAAAAGAATCCCATCCATTTTTGCATGCCTCGGTCTTGATACTCTCTTGCTGATTGGTAAGGCAAATAACTTCTATCGATCATTTTAATCCATCTAAACCGCCAGCAGAATGTCCGCCAACCAATTTACTTCTCGCAATACTGCGTGATGCACTTGTTAAGGAATTGGCTTTTTGCAGCGTGGTAAAACCAAATTGACTGCGTATTGCATCAATGGCGGTCTGTAGTCTCTCTTTCTTCAATATTTCTTCAGGATCATCAAAGAGACTGAGCATAGTTATGTTTTCATCAACAAATGATGAGTAGAATACAGAGATACTTCGAACGGCACCACCATTGTATTTTTTTCGAAAGAGAGAGATGACATATTTTTGTAGTTCCTCTGTCTGATTCGTAGGCTCTATTTTCATTTGTCCTCTGAATGAGGTCGACTCCTCAAAGCGCGAATAACCGATACTAATAGAAACTGTCGTCGTCTTTTTTCGAATGGCACGTAGGCGAATGGCAACTTGCTCCGCCATCTCACTCAGAACTAGCTCAATCTCCTGTTGTTTAACATAATCTCTTGGAAGAACCTGAGAATTACCAAGTCCTTTCGATTTTGGTTTATAGGGTACATGAACATTGCTTTCATCAACTCCATTTGCGTGATACCACAATTGAACACCGTATACACCAAATTCTTTCTTTAATAAATCTGGATTGTAAGTCGCCAATTCTTTAATGGTATAGATCCCAAGTTTTTCAAGTCTTTTTTCAATTGCAGCACCGATTCCCCAAAAGTCCGTTAATCTTGAAATCCCCCATACTTTTGTAGTTACATCTTTATAGGACCAGTTAGCTCTCATGTTATGTGTTTTCTTAGCCTCATTATCTAAAGCTAATTTTGCAAGTAAGGGATTGGCATTAGACATCCCAACGGTAGAATAAACACCTGTCTTACGATAGATATCCCTTTGAATTCTCGCACTAAGCATATCTAATTTATCTTTTCGGCTAATTGATTGATTGGGAATGAAATAGTTTAAAGAAGATGTCAAGTCAATGAACCCTTCATCAATTGAGTAGGGCATGATATCTTCGATACTCCCGTATTGCTGAAAAATATGCTGGATTTCAATATTTTTTTCAATATATAAATCCATACGAGGCGGAACAATAACTGTCGCTCGCGCCCACTCCTCAATGAATCGAATATAAGCAGGGTCTGTCGATAGACCTTGCCTTTTTGCATTATAGTAAGAAAATTTTCTTGTATGTATATCAAAAGGTAAATCGTAGGCTCTTCCTACATTTGACTTGCCAAATACTTCTTTGAACAGGGGTGATGAAGCAAGGATCAAGCCATTCGAGTTGTCTGCCCTACTCATCACACATAGCGAAGTTTTTAAAGGATGCAAACCACGGCTGGCACATTCAACACTTGCATAAAAAGATTTCATATCAACAAAGGCAATATCACTTTTTGGTTCTCTCTCGTAATCAATCATACTCATCACATCACATTATATTGTCAAATGTTGTTCTCATTATTCAAGCTTCTCAATTGGTCTGAAATGGCCAACGACTTTTCCAACGATTTTAAATTCATCATATCCATACGCATACATATCAGGGTATTTGGGGTTGATGGAGACAATCCTATACCGATTTTTTTCTTTGTACACGCGCTTAATATAGGCTTTCCCATTAAGGGATATGGCATATACTGCACCATCATAATCATATCCTGAGGAGGAAAACAGGGCGACTTCTCCATCAGAGTAAGTTGGCTCCATGGACTGTCCCACAATAAATGAAGCAAAATCGTAGCTGTACTCTTCATCTGAGTAGACTGTACTAAACCGGTACTCGTCGTAGTAACTTTCACCATACCCAGCAGATAAGGGAACTTCTTCCAATACCTGAATAGGGTAAAGGGAAATGACCTTCTTAGAACTTTCTTCCATTTGATTTTTCAGTAATTCTTCTACAAAATGATCAGCACTCGTCCTATTTTTTTGATTTAAGCGGAGATAGTTGGATACAATCGTGTATTCAGATTCAAAATATGAATTTTCTACTCCAAATAAGCTCACTAAACGTTCTAAATTGGACTGATTTGGCTTTGCCCTTCCCAACTCCCAACTCGCATATGAAGCACGATTGATTTCTAATTGTTGAGCAATTTCCATCTGAGTCAAGCCTTTTTCTTTTCTCAGTTGTTTTAATCGTTCTCCAGAAAACATAAACACCTCCAATGTGTTTTATTAAACACATTATACAAAAATTTCTTTCAGTTGTCTATAAGAAAACAATCACGAACTGATTTTTTAAGTAAACAATTTTGAATTTTTTCTGGACTTAACGAACACTTGTAAGCTTATTGTCAACCACTACTTCAGCTTTCCACCACCCCATTATCAGAGATGACCAATACATTTACAAGCTCCTAAAAAATAGTAGAATAACAATAAAATAGATAGAATCGGAGGGGCAGATGCTACAATTACAACAATTAGAACAACTCATCGCCTTTGCGGATCAGGGAACTTTGTCCAAGGCAGCAGAGGTTTTACTGATTTCTCAACCCTCGCTAACGCACAATATGCAGAGCTTAGAAGACGATTTAGGCGTTCAACTCTTTCAGTGTAGTAAAAACAAACTTATCTTGACAGAAACAGGAAAATACACCGTTCAACAGGCCAAGAAATTGTTAAAACAACGTCAGACATTTTTGGAAAATGTCTAACGTTTTTCGATGCAAGCAACCACCTTATTTGGTGGTATCTGTGCTCCAGGGGTCAAATGGGAAATACGCTCTGGGCTAGCTGAACAAGAGAATAATCAAGAAATTCGTTTGGATTTACAAGAAAATGAGGCATTAATCGCTGGCTTAAAGGATGAGCACTATCAATTCATCGTAACGGATTTTCTATTAGATGAAGACGACATCTTATCAAATGGATTTTTTATGGAACAACTCTATCTGTCTATCCCCCCTGCACATCCTTTCGCTACGCAAGAGGAAATTACTCTTGATGACTTAGGCGATTTGACCATGTTATTACGATCCGATTTGGGAATTTGGCAACCCCTAGTCGACAGTCTGACAAGGACAAAGTTCATTGTTCAAAAAGATTGGGACGCCTTTGAAGAATTAATTTCCGCTTCTGCTCTACCAAGTTTCTCCACAAACATCACCCACCTGGCATCTGAAAATGACAGTCAGCGGGTTCATATTCCCATTTCTGATAGGGAAGCCACTAAAACTTTCTATATTTCTGCCTTAAAGAAAAACAAAGCTATTTTTGACCAATTAACAAAAAACTAGACGCGCTGTCTAGTTTTTTAGTTATTCACCATTCCCAGATAATCCATTCCATAAAGCCCCGCATAACGACACATAGTATAATCGCCCATCTCTAACACTTCTTGTGTCGGAGCAGAGCCTTGAAAGATAAAATAAAGTTTTTTTCCAACTAACTGATCGGTCACCACACCGTATTGGCGGTCCAAAAAATTGCGGACCAAGCCATTGATACTGTGCCAATAAACGGGCGAGCCAATGGCCAGAGTATCCACAGCAAAGACTTTCTGAATGACTTCCTTGAACTGATCGTCTAAAAAATCTTGACCGTAGTCATAAATTTTGTAATCTGCTAAATGCAGGGTTTCATATTCTTGATTTCTGAGCAATCTTTTAACTAGAGCAACTCTATTCCCATTTTATTTGGACTGCCATTGATAAATAAAGTTGTCATAATCTTATTCTCCTCTTATAAAAAATACTCTGCACTGTTCAACATGTAAACAATCGCAGAGTATAATATCTTTTTTCTTAGAACGATTTGCCAACAAATCCAGCAATAATTTTGACAGCTTTTGCAGCGTTATGATCTTCAAAAAGTGTTGTATTTGTATTCAGACTAGAAATTTTTTCCATGTCTTCAGCTGATAATTCAAAGTCAAAAATATCGAAGTTTTCTTGAATGCGAGCTGGTGTAACGGACTTAGCAAATGAAACTAGGTATGATTGCAAGTGCCAGCGCAACATAACTTGAGAAGTCGTTTTCTCATATTTTCTAGCAATCTCAACTTTTCGCGTTTTCATTCTTTTAGTCGTGAGCATGAATATCGTAGGCAGTCAAAAGATACTCTCCCACACCTGGCGCATTTGGATTGTGTGAGCCTTTTCCTTACCTGTTTGACCTAATTTTGTGTATTCCATTTCTTCTTGCTCCTTCCATATGAACTGCATTTTCTGTCTATACTATAATCCCCTTTTGTTGTTTTGTACAATGGACATTTTAAATAGTAGTATGCAATTTATGAATACTATGTCGTTTGAATTAACATACCATCGGTCCAACCTATAAAAAATCAAGAATGATTCAACCATTCTTGATTTTAACAATTGATGCTGTGTTTTAAAGAGCCAATCAAACTCTATAAATTTTTCAATTCAATGACCATATCACGAATCTGGGCTGCCAGTTCAAAGTCAAGCACTTCTGCTGCTTCCTGCATTTGACCTTCCAGTTTCTTGATCATAGCCTTGCGTTCATCTTTGTTGAGGGCATTGAAGTCCACCACTTCTTCCTTGTCCTGAGTAACAGCTTTGGTTACGCTAATCAGGTCACGGATTTCCTTCTTGATAGTTTGTGGGATAATACCATGCTCTTCATTATAAGCCATCTGGATTTGACGGCGGCGAGCTGTTTCTTCCATAGCCTTGCGCATAGACTCGGTAACCTTGTCCGCATACATAATCACACGACCTTCAGAATTACGAGCTGCCCGACCGATTGTCTGGATGAGCCCCCGTTCATTACGGAGGAAGCCTTCCTTGTCAGCATCTAGAATAGCCACCAGACTGACTTCTGGCACGTCAATCCCTTCACGAAGCAAGTTAATCCCTATCAAGACATCAAAGACACCCAAGCGCAAATCACGAATAATCTCCGTACGCTCCAAGGTCTTGATGTCCGAGTGCATATACTTGACCTTGACACCCATTTCTTTCAAGTAGTCGGTCAAGTCCTCTGCCATTTTCTTGGTCAGGGTAGTGATAAAGGTCCGCTCACCTTTGTCAACTTGGGCATTGATTTCACCTAAAAGGTCATCCATTTGGCCCATAGTTGGACGGACTTCCACTTTTGGATCCAGAAGCCCTGTCGGCCGAATGATCTGCTCAACAACGGTATCGGTCTGCTCCATTTCATAGTCACCCGGCGTCGCAGATACATAGACAATCTGGTGGACATGGCTCTCAAATTCTTCCCTGCGCAGCGGACGATTATCCAGTGCACTCGGGAGGCGGAAACCATAGTTGACCAACATCTCCTTGCGTGAGCGGTCACCATTGTACATCCCCTTAATCTGCCCCATGGTCATGTGGCTCTCGTCAATCATAATCAGGTAGTCTTCAGGGAAAAAGTCCAGCAGAGTATATGGAGGCTCGCCCTCGCTTCGCCCGTCCATGTGTCGTGAATAGTTCTCAACTCCGTTGGTGTAACCCATTTCCCGAAGCATCTCGATGTCGTACTCGGTCCGTTGTTTCAATCGCTGAGCTTCTAAGAGTTTTCCTTCTGCCTCAAAGACCTTGAGCTGCTCTTCCAGCTCCGCCTGAATCTTGGCAATAGCCGTTTCCATATGGTCATCGTTGGTCACGAAGTGGGTGGCAGGGAAAATCGCCAAGTGGTCCACATCGCCCAAAACCTTACCTGTCAGGCTTTCAATCTCACGAATGCGGTCAATTTCATCCCCGAAAAACTCCACACGGAAGGCGTGTTCATCACGAGAAGCTGGGAAAATCTCCACCACATCTCCACGTACACGGAAGCGTCCCCGTTGGAAGTCAATGTCATTGCGCTCAAACTGGATATCTACCAAGGAATTGAGCAACTGGTCCCGGGAAATCTCCTGGCCGGGTCGCAGACTAACCACGCTCTCTAAATATTCCTTGGGCGATCCCAAACCGTAGATACAGGAAACCGAAGCCACAACGATGACATCATTTCGTTCGAGAAGAGCTGACGTCGCTGAGTGACGGAGTTTGTCAATCTCATCATTGACCGAACTGTCCTTCTCGATATAGGTATCGCTAGATGGTACATAGGCTTCTGGCTGGTAGTAATCATAGTAAGATACGAAGTATTCGACCGCATTTTCTGGGAAGAATTCCTTGAACTCGCTGTAGAGCTGACCAGCTAGAGTCTTGTTGTGGGCGATGACTAGAGTGGGCTTATTAACACGGGCAATGACCTGGCTCATGGTGTAGGTCTTACCCGTACCAGTCGCCCCCATGAGAATCTGGGCTTTTTCGCCCCCCTCGATGTTATCAACCAAGGTTTCAATGGCTTGGGGCTGGTCACCAGACGGTGAGTATTTAGATACAAGTTTAAATTTGTTTTCAGTATTTCGATTTATCATACCCTTATTCTATCATAAGTTCTTCCTATTAAATAAAAAAAGACATCTGAATGAAACGAAGAAAAATAAGTTATTTTTTCAATGAAAAACTACCATCTATGTCAGAAGATATAACATTAGAAAAAGCGTTCATTTTGCAATAATTCTGACAATATGATATACTAGGTAAGTTATTTTATATAATATATAGAAGGAGTATGAAAATGAAGAAAAAATTACTCATGCTATTGGCAGGTATTCTGCCAGTATTCTTTGTTTTTACTGGTGTCAAAGCAGATGATACAATTGATATCGTATTTGACAATGCTTATGCCCCATTTGAGTTTAAGGACTCAGACCAAGTTTATAAAGGATTAGACGTTGATATTATCAACGAAGTTGCTAAACGTTCTGGCTGGAAGATGAATCAAAGTTTTCCAGGATTTGATGCTGCAGTCAATGCTGTTCAGTCTGGTTCTGCCGATGCCTTGATGGCTGGAACCACCATCACTGAAGCCCGTAAACAAGTCTTTACATTCTCAGATCCATATTTTGATACAAAGATTATTGTTGCAACAACAAAAGCAAACAAAATTTCGTCTTATGAAGATTTGAAAGGCAAAACCGTCGGTGTAAAAAACGGTACAACTGCACAAACATTCTTAGAAGAAAATAAAAACAAATATGGTTTTTCAATCAAAACCTTTGATACTGGCGATTTGATGTACAATAGCTTAGCGACTGGCTCTGTTAATGCTGTAATGGATGACGAAGCGGTTATTCAATATGCTATCCAACAAGGTCAAGATTTAAGTTTAGATATACCTGGTGAACCAATTGGGTCATTTGGTTTCGCCGTCAAAAAAGGTAGCAAATACGAATACCTAGTGGATGATTTTAATAAAGCTCTGGCTGAAATGAAAGAAGATGGTACCTATGAAACCATCATGAATAAATGGTTCGGTTCATCTGATTCTTCTGAAAGTACGGATTACTCTTCTCGATTAAACCTGACAGGAAGTGTCACTGCTAAAGCTACACCTGTAAAATCAAGCTATACCATTGTTTCTGACTCATCATTTGCACCATTTGAATACCAAGATGAATCCGGCAAATATGTTGGGATTGATATGGAATTGATCAAAGCCATTGCTGAGCAACAAGGATTTACTATCACCATTCAAAACCCAGGTTTTGATGCTGCCTTAAATGCTGTCCAAGCTGGACAAGCAGATGCTGTTATCGCCGGTATGTCAATTACAGATGCTCGTAAAAAAATCTTTGACTTCTCTGATGCTTACTATTCTTCAAATATCTTACTTGCCGTAAAAAATGGAAGCGATATTGCTTCCTATGAAGACCTAAAAGGAAAAACAGTCGGCGCTAAAAATGGTACAGCCTCATATACATTCTTAGAGAGCAACAAAGACAAATATGGCTATACTTTGAAAGCATTTGATGAAGCTTCTGGAATGTATGATAGTTTAAATTCTGGTTCAATTGATGCTCTTATGGATGATGAAGCTGTTCTTCTCTATGCCATCCAACAAGGACGCGACTTTGCGACACCAATTCCAGGTGAAAAATCTGGTGAATACGGATTTGCGGTCAAAAAAGGGGCTAACCCAGAATTGATTGAAATGTTTAACAATGGCTTAGCTGCCTTGGTTGAATCAGGCAAATATGATGAAATTCTAAACAAATATTTCAACTCAACAGAAGAAACAAGTGCTACGACTTCAACAGTAGATGAAACTACTATCATTGGACTTTTGAAAAACAACTACGGTCAGCTCTTGTCTGGTTTAGGTATCACAGTTGGACTTGCCTTGCTTTCATTTGCAATTGCCATTATCATCGGTGTTATCTTCGGTATGTTTGCTGTAAGTCCAGTTAAGTCACTCCGTGTTATTGCATCTGTATTTGTCGATGTTATTCGAGGTATTCCTTTGATGATCGTCGCCGCTTTCATTTTCTGGGGTATTCCAAACTTAATCGAATCCATAACTGGACAGCAGTCACCAATCAATGACTTTGTAGCTGGTACCATTGCTCTATCTCTCAACTCTGGTGCCTATATTGCAGAGATTGTTCGAGGTGGTATTCAAGCAGTCCCAGTAGGTCAAATGGAAGCCTCACGTAGCTTGGGTATTTCTTACGGAACAACCATGCGTAAGATTATCTTGCCACAGGCAGGTAAAATCATGCTACCAAACTTCATTAACCAGTTTGTAATCACATTGAAAGATACAACTATTATCTCTGCTATCGGTCTCGTAGAACTTTTCCAAGCAGGTAAAATTATTATTGCACGTAACTATCAGTCATTCCGTATGTATGCAATTCTTGCTATCATCTACTTGGTAGTGATTACACTCTTAACACGCTTAGCTCGTAAACTTGAAAAAGGAGGTAAACAATGGCACAATTAAAAATCAATATACATGATCTCCATAAGTCTTATGGATCTAATGAAGTGTTAAAAGGAATAACCACAAAATTCTATGAAGGTGACGTTGTGTGTATTATCGGCCCTTCTGGTTCTGGTAAATCAACCTTCCTCCGCACAATGAACTTACTGGAGACCATCACAAGCGGCCAGGTAACAGTTGATGGTTATGATTTAACAGATCCTAAAATAGATGTTGATGCCTTTCGTTCAAATATCGGAATGGTATTCCAACACTTTAATCTCTTCCCACACATGACAGTTCTGGACAATATCACATTTGCCCCTATTGAACACAAGCTTTTGGATAAAACAGAAGCTGAAAAAGTTGGAATGGAATTGTTGGAGAAAGTCGGTTTATCAGACAAACGTGATGCCATGCCAGATAGCTTATCTGGTGGCCAAAAACAACGTGTAGCTATTGCCCGTGCGCTTGCAATGAACCCAGATATCATGCTCTTTGATGAACCAACTTCTGCTCTTGACCCTGAAATGGTTGGAGACGTACTTAACGTAATGAAAGACTTGGCTGAGCAAGGTATGACCATGTTGATTGTTACTCACGAAATGGGCTTTGCTCGCAAGGTTGCTAACCGCGTTATCTTTACAGATGGCGGAGAATTCCTTGAAGATGGTACACCTGAACAAATCTTCGACAACCCACAACATCCACGTCTCAAGGACTTCCTAGATAAGGTATTGAACGTGTAAGCTAAACGAAAAGCCTTGACTTGCGTCAAGGTTTTTTGATTTGCTTCAAAAAATAGTTAGCCTCTTTTCTGGATGAAAATATAAAAATTTCCTTGTCCTTATAAACGGAAAGCAGATTAAAAATATTTGGGCGAACCTGCGTTCGAAAATTCTTTACAAACTCTAATAATTCTTCATCGACAGTAATCTCAACCCATGGCATATCCACTCTCGGTTTGCCAACACGACTGTATAGCCCCTCCACGCAAACTGCTTCTGGATAATCTAAAAATAGTATCGTATCACAAGCCGCCATTCGAAGTTCATAAGTCCCCCCATAATTACCATCGACAATCCACTCTTCTTGCCTTAATACTTCTTCTTGACGAGCTTGAAAAACTTCCCTAGCAACTGTTGTCTTGTCCGATAACCAGTTTAACTGATCCAAATGATAGAGGGGCAGTCCTGTAATTTCTTTCAATTTCAGTGAAAAGGTCGATTTTCCAGCACCAGGGCAACCAATAATCATTACTTTCTTCATACTATTAACCTATAGGACCAACCTTTCTGTGTCTTTTCAACAGCTTCAAAGCCACATTTCTCAAATAGCTTACGAGAACCTGTATTCCAGTCATAGATTTCTTTGACAAGTATTTCCTCAAGCCCCACTTCCCTTGCACGCTCGATCATTCGATGTAACACCTTAGTCCCAATCCCTTTTTTCCAATACCTCCTGTCTCCAATGGCAATAGCAAAATCATCTTTAAAAAGAGTCACATCACCTATTGGTTGATACTTCCCATCTTCAAGGATTTCAATAAAATAGCACTCTCCATTTTTTGATAAATAGCTATACATACGATTAAGCAAGTCCACACTATAAACTTCCTCATCCCCATCAATGAGCCAGACCAATTCCAAATCTTGATGCCATATCAAAGCAAAATCATGATATCCATCATATTTTCTTAACCGAAGATACTTGTTGATTTCTAATAGTTTCGGTTGTTCCACTCCCTCTATAGCCACATTTTTCCCCTTAGCAAGTAATATTTTTTTCCATTTTATCACAATCTGCTATCGAACGACATCATTTTATTGATGGATTAATTCATAAACATAAAAACCTCATTTTCATGAGGTTTAGAATTTTATAAAAGTAGTCCAATCAGTGCTGCGATAATTCCATAAACAAACATTGGGATTGCTGTCTTCTGCATAATATAGCCTTCCTGGCGACGAACACCAGATACCGAAGACGCTGCAATGATGTTATTGATACAAGTCATATTGCCCATTGCCCCACCAACTGATTGCATCGCCAAAATACTAGTCATATTTAGCCCCGTCTGAGTAGCAATTGACTGCTGAACTCCTCCAAAGATCAGGTTGGAAATGGTAGCGGATCCTGAGAAAAATGCACCAATTGCACCGAGATAAGAAGCAAACAACCCCCAGAATGGTCCTGTCGCTGTCGCAAGAGACATACCAATAATAGAGACCATGGAATTGTCACCATTTAGTAACATAAATTTCACCATGGTCACCCCGCCAAGAAGAGCAAAGAATGGTTCTGCAACTTGATGAGCTGTTTGTCCAATTGTTCTCCAAACATTCCCTTTCATACTTGGATACAACCAAGATAACATAAAAACGATAAGGAAGAATGGAATAAATGCTGGTGCATACAGCAGTTCAAACGATTCGCTGGAACTCGTACCAAACACATTGGTCAAAGTGATTTTTAAAGCCTTTGTTACTTCCAAATCTGCAAAGCCAAGATTAGTCTTAAACAAGATAGAATCTGTCCTCATCAAGGCCTTAATTCCTAATTGAGGAACCCGTGTCACAACTAAGATAAGCACCAGACTAATTAATGGTAATAGGGCCTTAAATAATTCGTTCAGATTCACAGGTTCGAGCTCAGAAATGCTCGTATCAAATTTGCTTAATCCAATTTTTTTCTTAGCCAATGCAATGGAAATAAGAAAACCAATTGCACCCCCGATTAAGGAAGGAAACTCATAGTTTATAGTTGCCAGAAGTGTCATTGGAAGTGCGCATGAAAATACAGTCAAATAAACAAAAAGAAGATTTTCTTTAATCTGTTTCCAGCTGAACACATACCTTAAAGCAATAATTGGAATAACCAATCCAGCAGCTAAATGTACAAGAGAGGCTTTAAAACCAAGTTCTCCTATCTGCTGACTCGTCAACCCCAATGCTCCAAAACCAAACCAAGTAGGTGTTCCAACCGCACCGAATGAAACTGGTATGGAGTTAAAAATCAATACTGCGATGACAACTTTTATAGGCTCAAATCCTAGGGCAATTAAAATGGGTGCAGCAATCGCAGCTGGAGTTCCAAAACCAGAAGCTCCTTCAACCATAAAAGCAAAGGCATAGCCAATAATCATCATTTGTGCAACAGGATTCGGAGTCAAACCAGACATCCACCTATTGATAATCGACTGATTTCCTGTTTTCTGTTGAAAATTATTAAATAACACAGCTCCCATAATGACGGTAATTGGCGTCAGAGTTGCCCAAAAACCTGTCACCAGACCTGAATTAAGTAAAGCAAAGTCAGTTTTGAAATAGACAAGCAAAATCAAGTAAACCAAACCTGCTATCGCTGGCAAGGCATAATTCGCTGCCACCCTCAATTTTATCATCAGAAAAATCAAGACAACAATGGGTAAGACACTTAAAAAGATATCCATAAATTTTTTTCATTTCCCTATTTATTTTCAAACCAAAGATTTGAATCATCTGTCAGCTCTACATCATACCTAACCAGCATGATCAAGTAAAAGAAACCTAACATTGTGTGTATTATAGCACAGGTTGGGGAAAAAAGTAACACCCTATCTATGAATTATTTTCATTATTTTTCAACAAGTAGTCTCCTACGACCAATCATTCGTCTTGCTGACTATCTCTTTAAAAATTGACAAATCTCAATACATATGGTAAACTATTAGAAAATTGTAATTGCGAGGTAAGGAGAAATGGACAGTAACAAGTAAACTCAATTTAAGTTCAATGCTTATTTAGTAGTTTTCTTGCGTCCATTTTTCTGTTCCCTCTATTCCTTGAATAGGGTCTTTTTGAGCAGATTTTGACACACTACTAAATAGGTAGTGTGTTTTTTTCTTGTAAAGGAGGCCTTATGCTACTAACCACTCATCACCTATCCCTCGACCATCAAAAAGATTTGCGAAATCTAGTTCAGGACCTAAACCTCATTGTTAACCCTGGCGATAAAATAGCCATCATCGGCGAAGAAGGAAATGGAAAATCCAGTCTCTTACTAACCTTGATGGATTCAACACTTGTCGCCAACTACCTACTTCAATCAGGCAGTATTCACAGATATTTTCACTCACCAGTCTATATTCCCCAAAGTCTTCCACTGGAAATAGCAGAGCTAACCTTGAACGACTACTTCTTCGCTGACTTGGACAGCGACATTGATTACGGCCTTCTCTACCTCTATGCTGACCAGCTCCAGTTTGACAGCGAGCGATTTTCCAGTCAACAATTGATTGAAAGCCTGTCAGGTGGTGAAAAACTAAAAATTCAGTTAATCAAATCTCTAGCAACTCCATCTGATATTATTTTTCTGGATGAGCCGTCCAATGACTTGGATTTAGATACCTTACTTTGGCTTGAAAACTATATCATCACGAGCCCAAAAACAATTCTATTTGTTTCTCACGATGAAGACTTCCTCAGTAAAACAGCTACAAAAATCATTCACCTGGAATCTGTTAAGAAGAAAACTCTTGCACAGACTAAGGTTGAAGAACTAGATTACCAGGATTACGCACAGAAGCGCCAACAAGCCTATCAGAAACAAGTTCAACAAGCTCGGAATGACCAAAAAGAATTTGACAAAGCCATGAATAAGCACCTACGACAAAAATCACAGGTGCGCAATACCTTGCTCAATACACATGATGCTACTATGGGACGCCTCATTGCCAAGAAAATGAAGAATGTCTTATCACGTGAAAAACGCTATGAAAGAATGAAGGAAAATCTCACAGAAGTACCTTTTTATGAAGATGCCATTTCCCTCTTCTTCTCAGACATTTCACCACTACCAGCTAGAAAGCAAGTGCTTCACTTAGAAAACTTTCAATTGAACGTTGACAAGCAGCAATTAGTTAGCAATATCCATTTCAACATAAATGGACAAGGGAAAATTGGCATCATTGGACAAAATGGAATTGGTAAATCCAGTTTTCTAAAGCTAATCTATCAAGAACTCAGGCAACGAGCAGATATAAACTTGGGATACATGCCCCAGCGCTATTCAGAAGTCCTTGATGATTCTAAAACTCCACTTGATTTTCTATTGGAAAATGGCAATCGTGAGGAGGAACAACTAATCTTGACACATCTAGCCAGTCTGCAGTTTACACGACAAGAAGTTCATCACAGGAACTGTGAACTTTCAGGGGGACAAAAAGCCAAGTTACTCTTGTTAAAAATGGTTCTTGATCAAGCCAATTTTCTCTTATTAGATGAACCCAGTCGAAACTTCTCTCCTACTTCTCAGCCATATATTCGTCAACTATTTGACGATTATCCGGGTGGTTTGGTATGCGTATCACACGACAGACGTTTTTTGAAAGAAGTTTGTCAAAGAATCTACCGACTAACTGAAAGTGGACTGGAAGAACTAAAACAAATATAAAAAAGAAAACTGGCGTACATGCCAAATTTCCTTTTATTATTTATTCATAAAGAATGAAGTCAAGCAAATTAACTCATAGCCTATAATTTATCAAGAGCAAGTTGCAAATCTTCAATCAAATCATCGACGTTTTCAAGTCCGATGGATAGGCGAATTTGATTTGGTGTGACACCAGCAGCAAGCAAATCTTCTGGAGCTAACTGAGCGTGCGTGGTTGTAGCTGGATGAACTACTAGTGATTTCGCATCGGCAACGTTTGCTAGATTAGAAAAGATTTCCAAGCCATCAATAACCTTACGAGCTTCTTCTGTTCCGCCTTTTACTTGGAAAGAGAAAATAGATCCAACACCTTTAGGCAGGTATTTATCTGCCAAAGCCTTATAAGGACTATCTGGAAGTGATGGATAATTGACCGACTCAACATTAGGGTGATTGAGCAAGAAATCAACAATCTTTTCAGCATTTGACACATGACGCTCTACACGGAGAGACAAGGTTTCTAACCCTTGCAAAAGCAAGAAGGCGTTAAATGGAGAAAGGGCTGCACCTGTATCGCGAAGTAATTGTACACGAACTGCTAAAATAAAAGCTGCTGCACCAATATCACGAGTGTAACTAATATTGTGATAACTTGGATCTTCTTCAACAAATTGCGGAAACTTACCAGATGCCGCCCAGTCAAACTTGCCACTATCGACAATCACACCGCCAATGGTCGTACCATGCCCACCAATAAACTTTGTTGCAGAATGAACTGCGATATCAACACCATGAGAAAATACATTAATCAAATATGGAGTTGCAAAGGTATTATCTGAAACAAGCGGGATGTGGTGATTGTGTGCAATTTCTGCCAATTTTTCAAGATCAGGAATATTGATAACAGGATTTCCCAAGGTTTCAATAAATACCAGTTTTGTATTATCTTGAATGGCAGCTTCTACAGCTTCAAAGTCATCAATATCGACAAAGCTTGTTGTAATACCATAGCGAGGAAGGGTTTCTTTGAAAAGATTAAAGGTCCCACCATAGAGAGTGGTCGCTGCTACAATATGATCCCCAGCGTGTGCCAATGCTAAAACAGTATAGGTAATCGCTGCCATACCAGAAGCTACTGCGAGCGCCCCAATGCCACATTCTAAGGCAGCAATACGATTCTCAAAAGTAGCAACCGTTGGATTGGTAATACGAGTGTAGATATTACCAGGTTTACGTAAAGCAAACAAATCCTCCGCTTCTTGAGCATCTTCAAATACATAGGAAGTTGTCTGATAAATAGGTACCGCACGCGATTTTGAAGCAGCATCAACCTCCTGTCCAGCATGAAGTTGAAGGGTTTCAAATGAAAATTCTCTAGCCATAAAGATACTCCTTTGGTCTTTTTCAGTATTCTACCTTATTTTTACCATCTTGGCTAATATTTAAATGTTACGGGACTCTATAGTTAATAACTATAGCTATTTACTGAATAATTCTTCCATTTTAATCCAATACTCATATTACTTGAATAAAATAAGAAGAACAGATACAATGATATTATGAATACATTACTAGAATATATTGGGCCAATATTCCTTGTTATCTTGATAATTTCTTATAGTTTTTATCGGCGGTTCCATCCCGATACTAAGGATACCAAACAGCCACCTAGGTGTCCAAAATGTAAGTCTATTAAGCTTCAAACCTATACTCCAAGTCGAAAACAATATTTTCGTAAAGCTGGTATGGTCGGCCATGCAATCAACGGTGTTGAAGGAGCAATGTTTGCAATGCTCTATGAAGCCAATAGAACATATTATCGCTGCCAATACTGTGGTCAACGTTTTTCCAGAAAAGAAAACCGTTTTATCTCCAACATTGAATAACCCCACCTAATTTTTATTCGTTAACTTCTATCTTAAAACGCATTGCTTAGATTCCTTTACTTGGAATTCTAACCAATGCGTTTTTATATTTATCTACTATTCTTACCCTTATGGAATCTATCCTTACAAGTATGTCGACTAGCTAACCAACTTAAAAATTCCTGTCCAATTCAAGAAAGCCTTTCTGCGCATCCGTTCAATCTCAGTTCGAAAGAGGCCTGCTATTGTTGCACGATTTAAAACGACACTATTTTCACGAGAAGAATTCATCACTTTAGTAACAAGTCTTTCCACTTCTTCTCCTTCTCTAGTTCCCATATCCCACAATTCTTGAAGTACTGTTTTATTATACATCTTTTCATACTCTGCCATACCTTGTAGCACCCAATATCTGTGATCACTTTCGACTTCTAACCACTGCCATACAATTTCAGCATCTGCCACATCTGGTTTTTCATACTGACACGATTGACAGAGTACCATTTGATTCGCAAAACTAGTCATGTCTGTTTTCCATTTATGCGATACAATTTGATAAGCAGCCACAGCATGAGAAGTTTTACATCTCCAACATAGACCGTTGTGAACTTCTGTATCATCAAAAATCCCTCGCTCAACCAAGGTGTCCATCCAGTAGTCCTCAATCTTTGATAAATCCATTTTAGTATTTTGCATAGATAACATCTTTAACATCTTCATTCTCCCTTAAATCCTTATTTATTTTCCAATAGTTGTGACCGAATCATACTCGCTTGTAGCATTGCCAGCTCGACAATACAAGGATACTGACTTAAATCTAAATTCTCCAACAAACGGTAAGATAAAAATAACTTCGGCTGTAAATGTGTCAGAGGTTTTGACCAAATAACTTGTTCATCTTGAAGTTGTTTGATGGCCAAAAAATATAGGTGATTGACCATGAGATAGGCTTTGCCATTTAACAAATAGGCATAATCCTGCATCAAATCCCGACAAAATGATGCAATCCACACAGCAGCTGTCTTTTCAACATCGAATTGGTTAGTACGTAATAAGTTTGCTGTGAACAAACTTCCCTTTCCAAAATCCTCAGACCACCTGCCTTCAAAATCTTCCCTGTTTAACGGAGAGGTCAACCCAAAATGGCTAGCATATGTTTCCCATTCCTTATAAATATCATTCCAAGAAATAACTGTCTTCATAATCGACCCTACCTCCGTTTTTCATTTATGTGAGATAATTTTAACACCAATTTTCTGTTTTGTCAAACATGTTAAACAATATTTGCAAACAGAAATATAAAATGGTATAATTAGTTAAACAAATAAGGAGACAACCATGATACTAGGCGAAATATTAAAGGAATACCGAAGCAAACATTCATTATCAATGGATAAATTTGCGGAGCTATCTGGTTTAACAAAGGGATATATTTCCATGTTAGAAAAGAACCAACATCCCAAAACAAAAAAAGCTCTTTTGCCGACATTGGATACTCTTGAAAAAGTAGCAAAAGGAATGTCCATATCTGTTGGGGAATTGATCGAACAGTTAGACACCAATCAAGATATTGCTTTGACAATTACTCCTAGGCAATTCAAGCTTTTTCAGCAACCAATCCATCCTCAGGTCCAGCTCTTGGATAAAGAGTTACAAGAACCATTTCACAGTCAATGGCTAGCCTTTGGTCAAGAACAGTTACTGGCTATGCGGGAAACTAGTCAGACAAATATTTTACAAATGGATGATTACCGTGATCGGGTTGAGTTAGCCGTTCCAGGTAAAGTCTCTGCTGGTACTGGTTATTGGCAGGATACTGATTTGAATAACCTAGTATCATTCTTCAGTGATGACATTCCCGACAGCCACACATATGATACAATCGCCCAAGTAGTTGGGGATTCCATGGCTCCACAGATTCAAGATGGAGATTATTTATTTATTCGATTAACTCCACATATTCCATTAAATGCCATTGGGATTTTCTCCGTAAATGGGGAAAATTTTGTTAAAAAGTTCAAAGGCGACTACTTACAATCACTCAATCCAGACTATGATGATATATATCTTAATGCAGATGACGATATCCGCCCAATTGGTCAAGTGGTTGCAATTTATGAGTAAAAAAAGGAGGCTTACTCGCCTCCCTTTTCTTTTAATGGAAAAGTCTCTCATCTGATGACTGTTGACAATTGATACTCTTTTCAAAACCAAAATGAACTGGTGTCAACTTTTAATCTTGATAGAGTTGATTTAATATGTAAATTAATTATTAATTTAGCTATCCTTATGTCGATTGATTGTCCTCTACTATTTTATTAAAAGTGTGGAGATTGCTTATTATTGAAAATCACTAGAGGTTTTGATTTCTCACTTTTCTAAAACACATATTTTAAGAATGAGTTATTATGGTACGAAAATATTAGCCTTTAATGTTGATTGAACCGGATAGCTAGGCTAATGTAAGGTACAAATGCTTCACATTACGAAATTATAATTTCCAAAATATTACTTGGATAACCGATGAAAGACTTTTCCCCTACTAGAATCTGCAACTCTTTTGCAAAAGATTCAGAATCCTAGTAGTATAAACAAACTTACTGAACGCAAATAGACTCCTTTCAATTAAGCCAGATGGCGTTCAACATCTTAAATCAAACTATTTCCTTTTTTCAATTAGATTATACCATTATTGTAAAGCGCTTTCAAATAATTATGTGCTCCAAATTCAATTTTTTTAACTTTCTTTTGCTTTTACAAAAGATTCCCACATTTTCTGCTGCGGTTTTGCAAATGGATAGGTAGGAAAATCTTCTACAGAGACCCATTTCAATTCTTTTGAATCTGGAAGTGTGCTTGAATCAGATATACCTTCTATCAATTCGATTTGCCATTTGCGGTGACTAAAAACGTGCTGTACGTTATCAAATTCTTGCTCTTGCCAATCAACAGTCAGACCATAAAGTTCCGTAAAGCTCTGCCGAATATCTGGCTGAACAACTTCTTCTGCAACATCAAAGAGAGAGACTTGTTTGTCAACGACTGCTCCTTTTTCCAAAAGCGGAAAGGACCAAAAACCTGATAGAAGACCTGCTTCATTATTTTTTTCCAATAAAAATTGATTTTCTTTATTTCTAATGAGAAATCCTTGGTAGGCCACGGGAATCGGCTTTTTCTTTGGTGCTTTGATTGGATACTTGTCCATTGTACCGTTTAAGTAGGCTGCGCTAAAGGCTTTGACTGGGCTGTCCTGGGGACGTGGATTAACTGGCGATTCAATATCCGAACCCAGATCCATCAGGGCTTGGTTGAAATCACCCGGTCGCTCTGGATCAATCAATAGCTCCATCATCGCTTGGAAAATCTTGCGATTGGCAGGCAAACCAATATCATAATCAACCTCAAACAAGCGGCTGAGAACCCGCATCACATTGCCATCTACCGCTGGTTCTGGCAAATTAAAAGCAATACTGGAAATTGCTCCAGCAGTATAAGGACCAATGCCCTTTAGGCTTGAAATGGCTGCATGCGTGGTCGGAAATTGCCCATCAAAATCTTCTACCATTTGCTGCGCTGCCTTTTGCATATTCCGCACGCGCGAATAATAGCCCAATCCCTCCCAGAGTTTGAGAATGACCTCCTCTGGTGCTTGTGCTAAATCACTAATCGTAGGCAAGTGATGGAGAAACCGTTCATAATAAGGAATGACAGTGTCAACTCTTGTCTGTTGTAGCATGATTTCCGACACCCATATAGCATATGGGTCCCTTGTCCTTCTCCAAGGCAAATCACGTTTATTATCATCATACCAGTCTAAGAGTGCCTTGCGAAAAGCTTGAATCTTTTCCTCCGGCCACATTTCAATTCCATATTCATTCAAATCTAACATAAGTTTAGTATAACACAAAGAAAGGGAGCCAGCTTTTGCCAACTCCCTTATCTTGTTTATACTTAGCTTCATCATCATTCTTCTTAAACAGTTTAATGTAAGTTTTATGACTTTTGGGCCGATATTTTAACTCTGCTCTACATATAATATAGGTTAACTACTTCACAATTACCAATAAATAGACAATATGCCATCAAAATATCCTCCTATTTTAACTTATGATAATAATTTTACTTGTTTTTTTACACATTTTTACACTTTCACGCTATTAGATTTTTTCATTTGAGGGTATTATATAAAAAATAATAATACACGGTGGGAGCACAATGAATCTAAAGAAATGCAGACAGATACTTAATGCTGTTGCGCTGTTTGTACTAATAAGCGAATGAATTTGTTTCTCTCAATCTAACCAAGACTGTCTGCTTTTGATGTTCGTTGAGTATTATTCTACTTTACCTGTTACAAACATGGTAAAGCTTGCTGAAGCAAGTAGCTGTTTATCTTGATTTTCTATCTTTACTTCAACGACCTTTGTTCTACTTCCATCATGTGTGCAAGAACCAGTGACGGATAAGGTATCACCAAGTTTTGCCGCCTTCATATAATGGATATTGGACTGTAGGGTGACAGAATAAGAACCACCTGCTACTGTTGTCAAGCCTGCTACTGAATCTGCTAAAGTAAAGAGGAAGCCTCCATGAGCCATACCATATGGATTGAGAGAATTTTCAGTCACCTTAGTAGTCAGTAACACCTCTCTCTCATTGAGCATTGTAGCTTGATAGTCATCTAAAACTGTAATCGGTTGTAATTCTAATTTATCTAACACGTTCATCCTCCTCTGATTGCTGACTCGTTTGCATTTGGTAATATACACCCTGCTCCTTCATCAACTCTCTATGATTTCCTTGTTCAACAATTTTTCCATCCACCATGACTAAAATCAAGTCAGCTGATTGAATGGTTGATAGGCGATGAGCAATAATAAAACTGGTCCGTCCTTCCATCAATTTGGCAAATGCTTCTTGTACTAAAATTTCTGTCCGTGTATCAATAGAAGAAGTCGCCTCGTCTAAAATCAGGATTTTAGGTATCTTGACAAAGACACGAGCAATAGACAAGAGCTGACGTTGCCCTTGGGATAAGGCTTCTCCTCCATCTGCCAAAACTGTATCATAGCCTTGTGGAAGCTGACGAATAAAGAAGTCTGCATTAGCTGCCTTAGCCGCCTCAATGACCAATTCCCGCGTGGCATTTGGATAGCCATAGGCAATATTATCATGAATGGTACCAGATTTGATCCAAGTCTCCTGTAAAACCATCCCAATCTGTCTGCGAAGATCCTCACGACTGTACTGGCTAATCGGAACCCCGTCTAAAACAATCTGACCAGCCGTTACATCGTAGAAGCGCATAAGCAGGTTAATCATGGTTGATTTACCAGCACCAGTAGGTCCAACAATGGCTACCTTTTGTCCAGCTTCGACATCAATGTCCAAATGTTCTATCAGAGAACGGTCAGGGCTGTATGAGAAAGACACATTGTCAAAAGAAATAGCTCCCTTCAACTCCTCTGAATCGATTTTCCGCTCAGCCTGATCGTCAATGCTATCTAAAGCCAAGATAGCAAACAGCCTGTCTGCACAAGCTAAGGCGCTCTGCAATTCCGATAGGACTGAGGAAATATCATTAAAGGGCTTGCTGTACTGACTAGCATAATTGAGAAAAGTTGTCAGTGAACCCACTGTAAACTGCCCTGCCATAATTCTCAGCGCTCCAAGTCCTGCAAGTAAGGCATAGATAATAGCATTGATAAACCGCGTACTTGGATTGACCGTTGAAGAGGCAAAAATAGCCTGTTGGGAATAGGTCGCATACTGTTCATTCACAACTTGAAAACCATGCGTAAATTGCTCTTGAGCATTGAAAGATTGGACCAAGGTCAGTTGACTGATGGACTCTTCCAAAAGTTGAGCTTGCTTCCCACGTGCCTGTGTTTGTTTTCTATAATAACCATAGGATTTCTTAGCGATATAACGTGCAACAAGCAGAGACACAGGAGTCAGGGCAACAACAACCAACATCATCGTCAAGTCAAGCCTAGCCATAGTGAAAATGGTTAAGAAAATGGTTAAGATACCTATGAAAAATTGATTGAAAACCATTAAGAGTCCGTTGGTTAATTGCTCACTATCACTTGAAAAACGAGCTACCAAATCACCAACTGAATGACGATCCAGATAAGACAAGGGCATGTGGTGCAGCTTAACATAGACCTGTTCACGCAAGTCAGCCACCATTCCATAAACCAAGCGATTGGTTACTAGTGGGAGATACCATTGCACCAGCGTATTAAGCAAGATAACCATCACCATTTTGCCAATTATCCCTAGCAAGACCTGACCATCCGGTATCAATACTGCATCAACTGCCTGACCAATCAAGATAGGCAGATAAACTGTCAGAAGCACCTGCACCACAGTTCCCACCAACATAAAGGACATTCGAAAGGGTTGGCCTAAAACCAATCTGACCAGTTCCTTAAAACTAGATTGTTTCATGGCTGTCCTCCTCCCTATGTTGTGATTGATCGATTTCTTGGTAAATGGCAGAGCTTCTCAGCAAGTCTTCATGACGGCCAAGTCCCACTTGACGCCCTTGATCCAAGACCAAAATCTGATCAGCTGTTCGTAAACTATTGGTTCTCTGAGATACCATTATTAAGGTTTGCTCAGGAAATGCACGACGAATAGCGGACAATAACCTACTCTCTGTCAGATAATCCAAAGCAGAGGTCGCGTCATCTAAAACCAATATCGGTGATTTCTGTAAAATAGCGCGTGCAATGGTCAAACGTTGACGCTGTCCACCAGAAAAATTCTTCCCAAAGGCTTCGACAGGACTATCCAAGCCTCCTTTGTCCTCAATGAAGGACCTAGCCTGTGCGATTTCTAGCGCTGCCCATAACTCACTGTCCAATACACTTTCTAAGCCTAATGACAGGTTAGAACGCACAGTCCCAGCAAAAAGCTGAGCCTGTTGTGGAACGATAGCTAATTGCTGCCGCCACTCTTTCAAATTCCTAGGACTTTTCCCCTCAATAAAGAAAGAGAGTTGGCTGGTCGGTATGGAATAAAGTGCCTGTAAAAGGTCTACTAAGGTTGATTTCCCTGAACCAGTCCCACCAATCAGACCCATAAACTGTCTCTTACATAATTCAAAATCAATATCAATTAGTGATTCCTCACCAGATTTTGGATAAGAAAAGGAAAGATGGTTCACAGAAAAAATCAATTCCTTGTCTCTACTATAAACTACTGGCAAATTGGCATCCACATCTTCAGATTTCTGCTCAAAAACCTCTTGAATACGCTGTGCTGAAATATAGGTCTGATTAAGAGTTGTCACAACCATAATCAATTTCACCAATTCAACTAAAATTTGAAGAAGATAATTGATTAGAGCAACCAGCATTCCTTGCTCCAAACGATTATCGGAAATAGCACTATTGCCCTGCCAGATGAGAAGAATCAAGGTCCCATTAACTACCAAAAACGTCAAAGGCGATAAGAGACTGGACCAAAAACCAGCCTGTAGCTGTTGCTTCTTATATCGTTGATTTATGCCTTGAAATGTCTTGATTTCCCGTTCTCTCTGCCCAAAAGCTCGAATCACTCTCCAGCCAGTGATCGTTTCTCGTACCTGTCCTACCAAACCATCTAATTCCTTTCGAATAGATTGATAAATACGACTGGTCAGGACTGAAATCCCCGTTACGATGACCAACAACAGCAGAATCATTCCTAGAAAATAGATTGATAGACTTGGGCTAATATAGAATGCCATGATCAGTGAACCAAATACGACAATCGGAGCCCGTAGGAATAAACGTAAAAAAGTATTGATACCTGTTTGAACCTGCAAAGTATCACTCGTCAATCTGGTTAATAAACTGGCAGATGAAAGTATGTCTCGACTTGATTTTGGAAGAGAAAGGACTTTCTGATACAAATCATTCGTTAATGCTTTTGTCACTCCGACTGCTGCTTTGGCTGAGAAATATTGCGCTGTAATCGAGACAATAATTCCAATACAAGCAAGTCCAACTAGTAAAAAAAGCATAGCAACCAGGTCTTCCCGGTTGCCATTTGGAATAATTGTATCTACGATATAGGCGATTATCAACGGAACAAGAAGTTCAAAGCTAGCTTCCAATAGCTTGAAAACTGGACCTAGAATGGATTCCTTGATATAGTCCTTAAAATACCGTGATAAAAATCTCATATTAACGGTGCTCCAAAGCTTGAACTGCCGTAATCAAGGTCAAATTATAAACATCGTCTGGGTTACAACCACGAGACAAGTCATTTACCGGTTGGTTCAACCCTTGTAAAACCGGACCGACAGCCGCGAATCCACCCATACGTTCAGCAATTTTGTAACCAATATTACCAGCTGAAATACCAGGGAATATAAATACAGTCGCTTGGCCTGCTACTTTTGAACCTGGAGCTTTTAATTTACCAGTAGTTGGAACAAAGGCTGCATCAAATTGTAATTCACCATCCAAATCCAATTCTGGACGCAATTTTTGAGCAATTTTTGTAGCTTCAACAACCTTATCCACTTTAGGACCCGTACCAGAGCCTTTTGTAGAATAGCTGAGCATCGCAACTTTTGGATCAATACCAAACATTTTTGCAGTACGTGCAGAGTTAATTGCAATTTCTGCCAATGTTTGGGCATCTGGATCAATGTTTATGGCACAGTCACCAAAGATATAGCGTTCTTCACCTCTCACCAACAAGAAGGCGCCGGATGTTTTAGAAACACCTGGCTCAGTCTTAATAATTTGAAGCGCAGGACGAACTGTTGAGGCAGTTGAGTGAATAGCACCAGAAACCATTCCTTCTACAACGCCCATGTAAACCAACATGACACCAAAGTAATTGACATCTTTCAATAATTCATGAGCTTGTTCTTCCGTTACCTTCCCTTTACGGCGTTCCACAAAAGCTCCAACCATCTCATCATACTTATCATAATGAGCAGGATCAATGATTTCAAACCCTTCAGTAATACCTTCAATATCCAAATAAATCTTGATACGTTCTGGGTTACCAAGCAAGACTGGCACTACATCTGATTCATTCACCAAACGCTTCGTCGCTTGAAGGATACGAGGTTCTTCACCTTCAGGTAAAACAATACGCACTTTTTTTCCCTCTAGCTTGCTAACTAGCTGTTCAAAAATTTTCATGAGCAAACTCCTTAAATTTTATTAACTTTTTAACTGATTGATAACAGCCTGAAAATCCTCCGGAAGCGCTGCTTCCAAATCAACCCCTTCGACTGAAAAAGGGTTAGTAAACACAAGATTGTGGCAATGAAGAGCTTGACGCTCAATACCACACTCTAAACTCCCACCATATAAATCATCACCAAGTAGTGGAAATCCAATATGGGAAAAATGGACACGTATCTGATGAGTGCGACCTGTATGTAGTTGTATATCCACAAGATGAATATTGCCCCAAGACTGGACAAGTTTATAAGAAGTATGAGCATACTTCCCATTCTGCGTTACACAACGGGTAATAATACTATCCTCTGGTCGACCAATAGGGGCAATAATGTCCCCTTCTTGCTCTAACTCCCCATCCCCTCGAACCAAGGCGAAATATCTCTTACTAATTTGCTTCGCCTGTAATTGTTTATCTAATCGGGCATGGGCATAGCCATGCTTAGCAAACAACATGAGCCCAGATGTATCTCGATCCAATCGCGTTACAATGTGAACCTGTTTGTTTTCATATTTTTGTTCGACTAAATATCCTTTAACGAAATTAGCAATTGTAGAAGAATGGAGAATCGAAGGAATAGAGGCATAACCAACAGGCTTGTTGATTGCTAAAAAATGTTCATCCTCATAGACAATATCCAAAGGAAAAGAAATCGGTTTCAAACTTCCAGTGGCATCTTCTTCCGCAGGTATGTTTATTGTAACGCTATCTCCAATTTCAAGCAAGTAAGTAGCATTCTGTTCACTACCATTGACCAAAATACTACCACCTGTATATTTAATTTTTGCCAAAAGTCCTTTGGAAACTCCCTGGGCTTTTAAAAAAGTTTTCACCTTTGTGTGCTGATCCGCAACAAAATCAAATCGCATTACTCCACCTCTCCAATAAAGGCATCCTTAACACGATTCCAAAAACTAGTGTGGCTAGGTGTCGCAACAAAATGGATTTTGCTATTGTCAATCTGATACTCAATGCAATCAATGTTGTCGTAGATAATCGTTTTATTATCCACCGCTATGGAGTAGCGATCACTATGTTTTGGTTCAATGACAATCTTGTCTTTTTTCGGCACAACGATGGAAGACCCAAGTGTCCTGTAAACACGATTGTTTAAACTAGCCACTTCAGCTATTTGCATGGCCTCAATTGTAGGGTGCAATACTGCTCCACCAAGTGACTTATTATAGGCAGTTGAACCAGTTGGTGTTGAAACTGAAATACCATCGCCACGAAAACGTTCAAATGGCACATTATTGATAATAATATCTGCTACCATCGTTTTAGACAATCGCTTGATTGTCGCCTCGTTGAGAGCTTTCATTTCAACGATTCTTCCATCCGTCAATTTCACTTTTACATTTAAAATCGGATAAGAAATACGCGCTCCCGTATCTAATTTTAAATTCTCGACAAGATTTTCAACCTCAAAGTCCCTATAATCAGTATAAAATCCTAAATGCCCAGTATGAATACCGACAAAACGGACCCGATCTATCAACTTCTCATATTTATGAAAGGCTGATAAAAGCATACCATCACCACCGATCGAAATAACAATATCTGGATTTTTAGGTGTTAAAATAAAATTCTCTTCTTTTAACCTTTTCCAAAGCTCCTTAGAAACAACCTCGCTTTTTGGGTTCCGACTGGCGAGCAATGCGACTTTTTTTCTACCTGTATTCTTCATCTGTATCATCGCTATTTCCAACGCCGTCATTCAACTTTCGATAAGCAGGATCAAAGAGTGCCTGAGCCTCTTGAATGTCGTCGCGGATTTTTCGCATCTCCTCGTCTAATTGATAAGCTATCTTTGCGGTAATTTCCAAACGCTTTTTAATTTCTTCAGGAAAATTCCCTTTATATTTGTAATTGAGTGAATGTTCAATAGTAGCCCAAAAATTCATTGAAAGGGTGCGAATTTGGATTTCTGCCAAAACAGTTTCATTTCCATTTATAGTATCAACTGGATAAGATATCACTACATGGTAAGAACGATAGCCAGAGGCCTTCATATTGTTGATATAATCGCGTTCATGGACAATTTTCATATCTTTCCGTTTACGGAGGATAGCCAACACTTCCTCGATGTCATCAACAAATTGTACCATAATACGGACGCCTGCAATATCTTGCATATCTTGAGCCAAATGTTCCAACTTAATGTGCCTAAGCGCCATTTTCTCTTGAATAGACTCAATCGGCTTAACTCGACCAGTAACAAATTCAATTGGAGAATGACGATTGGCTTTGCGGTATTGTTTCCGAATACCCCTTAATTTAATCTTTAATTCTCCCACTGTCTGAATATAGGGATCTAAAAATTCTTCCCAATTAAATTCCATAAGGTCCCCTTTCTTGTAAAAACTATTAAAATGTATTAGAATAACACAAAGACGAATATATTATAACATATGAAAGGGTTTTCTGTATGAAAAACCATCTCGAAATTGAGTATAAAACCTTATTAACAAAATCAGAATATAATCGGCTCCTCTCTGAATTTTCTGATGTTACCCCCATTTATCAAACTAACTACTACATTGATACTCCGAATCTTGACATGAAAAACCACCGCTTTTCGCTTCGCATTCGTACGTTTGCGGATATAGCAGAGCTAACATTGAAAATTCCTCAAGAAATCGGAAATCATGAATACAATCAATTGTTAGATATTAAAACTGCACAGGGCTATATTGACCATTTTGAACTTCCATCCGGTCCAATCTCTGATATTATTTCTAAAACATCAATTCCATTAAATCAACTAGCAGTTTGGGGACATTTAAAGACCAAGCGATTGGAAAAAGAAACCTCAATCGGATTGATGGCACTTGATGAGAATGACTATTTTGGGCAAACGGATTATGAACTAGAAGTTGAAGTATCAGACGCTGAAGAAGGGAAAATACTATTCGATGAATTCCTAAAGAAAAAATCTATCCAATTCAAATACGCTAGTAGCAAAGTAGCTCGAACTGCAGCTCAGATAAAATCAGCTCAATAAAGCTGATTTTTTTGACTTTACTACTGAAAAAAATAGGATTTTTTGGTAAAATGGAGTTATGTGTTGTTAAATTACTTTTATGATTTTTCATAAAAAAGCATTAAAAAAGGAGTTTCTCAAATGGTTCAACCAACTGGTGATCATAAAATTAAACTATTCTCGCTAAACAGTAACCGTGATATCGCTGAAAAAATAGCAGCTGCTGCTGGACTGCCTCTAGGAAAACTTTCTTCTCGCCAATTCTCAGATGGAGAAATTCAAATAAATATTGAAGAGAGCGTTCGTGGCGTTGACGTTTATATTATTCAATCAACTAGTTTTCCAGTCAACAACCACCTTTTGGAATTGCTTATCATGATTGATGCATGTAAACGTGCAAGTGCAAACTCAGTAACTGCTGTCATTCCATATTTCGGCTATGCTCGTCAAGACCGCACTGCTGCACCACGTGAACCAATTACAGCAAAACTAGTTGCAAATATGCTTGTTAAAGCGGGTATTGATCGTGTATTGACTCTTGATTTACACGCTTCTCAAATTCAAGGTTTCTTTGATATTCCAGTAGATAACCTGCTGACCGAACCATTGTTCGCATCATACTACATGCAAAAAGGACTCTGCGGTGAGGATGTCGTCATTGTCAGTCCAAAAAATTCCGGTATCAAGCGTGCTCGTAATATTGCAGAATTTTTGAATGCTCCGATTGCGATTATAGATTATGCTCAAGACGATTCTGACCGTGCAGAAGGCTATATCATCGGTGACGTAGCTGGCAAAAAAGCAATCTTGGTCGATGACATTTTAAATACTGGCCGTACATTCTCACAAGCCTCTAAAATTGTTGAAGATGGCGGAGCTACTGAGATTTACGCTGTTGCCAGCCATGGTCTTTTCGCTGGAACAGCTGCGCAATTGTTGGATCAAACATCTATAAAAGAAATTTTAGTGACTGACTCAGTTGCAAGTAAAGAACAACATCCAAAAAACATAGCATTCCTAACTGCAAGTGACTTAATCGCTGATGCTATTCACCGCATTCAAGAACATCTTCCACTCAGCCCGCTCTTTAAATTTACAAATCCAGAAAAAGAAAACTAGGAGTACAGTCTTTGATATATTTAGATAATGCTGCTACTACTGCTCTATCTCAGGCAGCCATATCAAGCATGTTTGAAGTTAGTCAACATCACTATGGAAATCCTTCCAGCATCCATGGATTTGGCCGAGATGCTAACAAAGTACTCAGAAAAGCACGAGCAGACATTGCCAGAGTACTTTCTGTAAGTCCTGATACAATCATTTTCACATCTGGCGGATCTGAAGCAGATAATCTTGCTATTCAAGGTTACGCTTTAGCAAATATGCATCGTGGAAAACACCTTATTACAACAGCCATTGAACACCATGCTGTGTTGCATACCATGGAATACTTAGAGCAACGTTTCGGCTTTGAAATTACATATATAAAGCCAGAAAATCAAGAAATCACAGCTCAACAGATTAAAGAAGCCCTACGACCTGATACAATTCTTGTTAGTGTCATGTATGCCAATAACGAGACTGGGCAACTGCTACCTATAAGGGAAATCGGTTCTCTCTTGTCTCAACATCAAGCTGTATTCCATGTCGATGCTGTTCAAGTAGTTGGGAAAATTCCAATCAAACCACAAGAACTTGGTATTGATTTTCTGTCCGCTTCTGCCCATAAATTCCATGGACCGAAAGGGATTGGTTTTCTCTACTCTTCAATTCACAAATTCGATTCACTGATTCACGGAGGGAAGCAAGAAAATCAACACAGAGCAGGAACAGAAAATCTCCCTGCAATTGCAGGGATGGCTGCAGCGCTCGTCCATCAATCAACACAAATGATTCAAAATATTGAGTATATCTATGATCTGAAATCCTATACACTCAAAAATTTAAGTGAATTTGATTTTTACGTTAATCAAGCCGGTGCTCATTTACCTCATGTACTGAATATTGGCTTTCCAGGACGACTCAACGAACAATTGCTAATGCGGTTAGATTTGGCAGGAATCGCTATTTCCACTGGATCTGCTTGCACAGCAGGTGTCGTTGAAAATAGTCATGTACTTGAGGCAATGTATGGAAGTGACTCTCCTCGATTGAAAGAATCCGTACGTATTAGTTTTTCAGAATTGAATACCAAAAAAGAAATTGATATCTTACTATCAGCTTTAAAAATAATTATTGGAGGTTAGCATGGCATTCCAACAAACCGTAGCATTGAAAGATTGCGATTATATTTACCATATTAGTCCAATTGTAAAAAAATATACATTACGAGACAATACCTTTGAGGTAACAAAGGCTGGTCACTACCAACTCACTCGCTTATTAGAAGAGGTCCCAAATTCAAACCAAGGATTTTTACTAAAAATCATCATCAATCAAGATCTACAAGGCTTTAAAATAAATATTACTGATCAATCCGGACTTCATTTAGTGAATATTTTTAAAGCAGAAAACAATAAAGTCATTCAAGAAAAATTTTACTTCCTGATGGATAGTTTGGTAGATCGTGATATCTTTACTAAAGAAGGAAAATTATGATTACTATATATTATAAAGATGCTTTTCAAATTGAGAGACATCAAGAATTTGACAATCTGGAAGCAGCAAGACTCGCATTTGCAGGTTGTCTCACTTTACCTGATTATTACCCAGTAACTCAAATTCTTAGAGATGGAATTCCATTGGATTTTCAAGGAAGAATTGGGGACCTCTATCAGTATTTACAATCCATAGATTAAACAGAAAACTGTTTAATCTTTTTCAGTTCAATCTGTTGATTTTTTCACAAACTTGCACTAAAATAGTAGAAGATAATCTATCATTTACAAAAAAAAATATTATTATATATAAAATATAAAAAAATATTATTCTATATTTTGTAGAACAACATAAAAATGTTTTTAAGGAGATACATGTGAAAAACGATAAAAATACTGAAATTCCACGCGCCACAGCTAAACGACTATCCATTTACTATCGCGTATTTAAACGATTCTATGCGGAGAAAATCGAAAAAGCAAGTTCAAAAGAGATTGCAGAGGCAATCGGAATCGACTCTGCTACTGTCCGCCGAGATTTCTCATATTTTGGTGAACTTGGACGCCGTGGATTTGGTTATAATGTGAAGGATTTAATGGACTTTTTTGCCGATATTTTAAACGATAACTCGATTACCAATGTTATATTAATCGGAGTTGGGAATATGGGTCGTGCCCTTCTTCACTACAAGTTTCACGAAAGAAATAAAATGAAAATCATCATGGCTTTTGAAGCTGATGATAATCCTGCAGTCGGAACCATAGATGAAAATGTTCCTATCTATGCGATTTCAGAGTTAAAAGATCGCATCAAGGAAGCTAATTCTCAGACTGCCATCTTAACGGTTCCGAGCGTTAAAGCTCAAGAAGTTACTGATGTATTGGTTGAAGCTGGCGTTAAAGGTATTCTTAGCTTTTCACCAGTCAACTTGACCGTTCCTAAAGATGTTGTTGTCCAATATGTAGACTTGACAAGTGAACTACAGACACTACTTTATTTCATGCGCAAAGGATAGAAAATGAGTCAACCAATCATTGGTATTTCCGGAAATCATTATAAAACAGGGGATCATACAGAACCCCTGCTTTCTTATACTCAAACTTGCTTAGTGAATGCTATTGAAGATGCTGGTGGCATTCCACTAATTTTTCCAGTCACTCGTCCACAACTTGCTGAGCAGTATATGAAACTAGTTGATAAATTAGTATTGACTGGTGGACAAAATGTTGAGCCTATTCACTATCAGGAAAAATTACTCATAGATAGTAGCAATTATTTTCCTGAGCGAGATCGATTTGAACTAGCACTGATAGAAGCTGCTCACCATCAAGAAAAACCTATATTTGGCATTTGTAGAGGCCTGCAGCTCTATAACGTCGCCCAAGGTGGCAGTCTCCATCAAGAGGTTTTAGGGCATTGGCAGGAAAATACCGGCAATCAACCTAGCCAAGATCTCTATTTCCCAATTGAAAGCCAATTATCACAGATCTATGCTCAAGAGCCAACCGTTAACTCATTCCATCGCCAAGCAATCAACAAATTAGCTCCCTCTTTGGAAATTATCGCCCTATCCCCAGATAAACAAACCATTGAAGCGGTACAGTCTACAAGAGACTCTCATACCTTTTTGGTTGTTCAATGGCATCATGAATTACTTTACGGCGAACGAGAGACGGAAAATAGGCTATTTGATTACATCGTCAATCAGTTCTAAAACAGCTCACTTTCCTCTCGGAAGGAATAGTAATTTTTATTACCTACAATTAAATGATCTAATAAGACCAGTCCTAGCACATCGCAGGACTGTTTTAAATTTTCTGTAAAAAGTAAGTCATTCTTACTAGGGTGAACCGACCCCGAAGGGTGATTATGGACAATAATCACCGATGTGGCCATGCATTTGATAGCATGATGCAGGATTTCCCGTGGTTCTGCAATACTACGATTCACACTTCCAATAAATATTGTCTCCTGTTTGATGATTTGATTTTGTGTATTGAGATAGAGCGCAACCAAATGCTCTTGTTTTTTATCTCCAATTTCTTGAATCATCTTGCGACCCAATTTTTCACTACCTAGTACTTGCTCATTTAGCAACAAGTGGGATTGATTGATCCGTTTTCCGAGCTCAATCATGGCTTTAATCTCTATTGCTTTTACACGACCAATACCCGTTAAAGTCTGCAATTCTTCGATAGATAAATCTCTTAAACTTGCTAAATTCTCCAATTGATTCAATAATTTATTGGATAAAATGGTGACAGGTTCGTTTTTCGTACCCGTTCGAATAAAAATAGCTAATAACTCTTGATTACTTAGGCGTTCTGGCCCAACTTCGACTAAACGCTCACGTGGTAAAAGCGATTCTTCTTTAAAATCAATTTGATACATAATTTCCTCCTCATACATCTATTCGTAAAACAAGGAAAAAGAAAGTTGAAAGATATAGAGAATACGTGCTCTATTCATTCAACTTTCTAAATTAATTCGAAGGTTACATAAAAATGATTTAAAAGCTGGCAATCGTCTTGTCTTATTGACCATAATCAAACTGATTGTATCCGTGAGAGAAAGCTTTTTTTATATCCTCTGCTGCATCAGCATATGGAATAGAAATTTCAAGAATACCTTTTACAATAATCCTTTGTGTTGAATAGTAGTCCGTACAAGTAACCAAAGTCACTTCTGTGCGTCCTTCGACATCGTCAATAACATAGACGCTTTCTGGACTTACAACTTCAACACTATCAATCACATAGGTATAGATTGTATTTTTATCAGTTAGGTAAATCTTCATTCCTTTTTCAGCTCGATCCAATGGAGAGAAAAGGACATTCGCAGACCCGGCAACACCGAAGATATGGTGACTGGCTAGGGCATAGTTTCCTATTCCCATTTCTTGAGTCTCTTTCATCGTTCCAGCTCCATACATTAGCGACGTATTCCCTACACCCTTGAAAATTGGCAAATTAATTCCCAATTCTGGCACAGCAATTCCACCAATAACTGGCAGTCTCTGTGCTTCCCATTGCGCCTTGAGAATAGCCTCCGTCGAAACGGCTTCAACTTGATCAAAATCAAAAGTTGAGTCCGCTTGTTTATTCTTTTCAATATCTTCAGAACTGATATTTGTAATCTGATACTTATTAGTATTCCAACCAATAATAAAATTTCTAATCGAAGTATTGAAAATAAGGGCTAGTGAAATCAAAAAGAGTATCAAGGCAAGTAAATTCATCCATGTTCTGTTCTTGCCCTTCTTTTTCGGTGAACGTTTTGACATTCCCTACTCCTCTTGATCTTTCTGATCTGCTGCATCAACTAAGGCAAAGGTCATAATTTTTGCTTCTTCATCTAGTCGCATGACTTTAACACCCATTGTTGAACGACCGGTCTGTGAGATATTAGCAACACTTGTACGGATGATAACTCCTGTATCCGTAATAACCATAATATCTTCATCGCCCTGTACAGTTGTTAAACCAGCAAGAGGGCCATTTTTATCAGCAACTTTCAGAGTGATGATGCCTTTACCACCACGGCCTTTCCTTGGATATTCAGAGGCTGGTGTACGTTTTCCATAACCTTTTTCTGAAAGGACTAACACTTCCTGATCATCAGATACAATGGTCGCACCGACTAAATGATCTCCTTCACGGAGTTTTATTCCACGTACGCCTGTTGCGGTACGGCCCATATTTCGAACATCTGTTTCTGCAAATCGAACAGAATAGCCAAATTTTGTCCCCATAATAACATCAGCTTGACCATCAGTAAGGAAAACATTGATTAGTTCATCATCATCTTTCAAATTCAAAGCCTTGAGACCGTTTTGTCGAATATTGGAGAATTCATTTACATTTGTACGTTTAACAATCCCTTGCCGCGTCGCAAAGAAAAGATAGTGATCAGCGGCTTGATCCTTTGTCACATTGATAATGGTCTGAATAGACTCATTTTCTTCCAGTTTCAATAAGTTGACAACTGGGAGCCCCTTAGCGGTTCGACCATATTCAGGAATTTCATAGCCCTTGAGACGATATACACGCCCCTTATTGGTGAAGAAAAGCAGGTGATCATGGGTACTGGTTGATATTAGTTCGCGAACGAAGTCATCATCTTTCACACCTGTACCTTGGATTCCACGTCCGCCACGTTTTTGAGCTTGGAATTCATCTTGTGCCAACCGTTTGATATAGCCTTGATTGGATAAGGTAATCAATACATCTGCTTCCTCAATAAGATCCTCATCTTCCAAGGAAAGGACTTCACCAACCATCAATTCAGTACGACGTGGGTCAGCATGTTTGCGTTTTACTTCTTCTAGTTCTTCTTTGATGATCATGACAACACGTTCAGGTTTTGCCAAAATATCTGTCAAATCAGCTATCAAAGAAACCAATTCGTCATACTCTGACTGGATTTTATCACGTTCCAATCCGGTCAAACGACGAAGACGCATATCCAAGATCGCCTGACTTTGTCGTTCGGACAAGTCAAAACGTTCCATTAATTCAGCTTGAGCAAGTGCATCCGTTTCTGAATTACGAATGATACGTATGACTTCATCAATATGGTCCAGAGCAATCAGCATGCCTTCTAAAATATGAGCGCGTGCTTCTGCTTTTTCCTTATCAAATTGAGTGCGACGTGTAACAACTTCTTTTTGGTGTTCAATATAAGACTCTAAAATTTGACGTACAGAAAGAATCTTCGGTACCCCATTTTGAATAGCCAACATATTGAAACTAAAGTTGGTTTGCATTTGCGTTTGTTTAAAGAGATTGTTCAAAATAACATTAGCTGAGGCATCTCGACGCACTTCAATTACAAAGCGAACCCCTTCACGGTTAGATTCGTCTCGAACAGCTGTAATGCCATCAATACGTTTTTCTTGAACCAATTTAACAATATGCTCTTGAACCTTAGACTTATTGACCATATATGGGAATTCAGTAACAACGATACGTTCACGTCCGTTTCCATATTCTTCAATTTCAGTACGAGAACGAAGAACAATTGAGCCTTTACCAGTTTCATAAGCACGGTGAATTCCAGATTTACCCATGACCAGAGCTCCTGTTGGAAAGTCTGGCCCAGGTAGGACTTCCATAATTTCACGCGTCGTTACATCAGGATTGTCCATCACGAGCTTAACAGCATCAATGGTTTCACCCAAATTGTGCGGTGGAATGTTTGTTGCCATACCAACCGCAATACCAGTAGTCCCGTTCACCAATAGATTAGGGAAACGTGCTGGAAGTACTTCTGGCTCACGCTCGCTCGAGTCATAGTTATCCACAAAATCAACCGTGTTTTTATTGATATCACGCAACATTTCAAGAGCAATCTTGCTCATGCGCGCCTCAGTATACCGCTGGGCAGCGGCACCATCACCGTCCATGGAACCAAAGTTACCATGACCGTCAACCAGCATGTGACGATAGCTCCACCATTGAGCCATACGGACCATTGCATCATAAATAGCACTATCACCATGAGGGTGGTATTTACCCATTACATCACCAGTGATACGTGCAGATTTTTTATGTGGCTTATCTGGAGTAAGACCAAGTTCGTTCATTCCATAAAGAATGCGTCGGTGTACGGGCTTAAGACCATCACGTACATCAGGGAGAGCGCGTGCAACGATTACACTCATGGCATAATCGATGAAAGAGGTCTTCATCTCATTAGTCAAATTTACCGTAACTAAATTTTTGTCTTGCATTAATATGCCTCATTTCAACTGTCGTTAATACTACTATTATACCATATTTTTCAAACGTTTTCTTCTTTTGAAATCACTATGTAAACATTTTCAAACGATCTTTCTTTAGTGACAAAGGTCTGAAAAAATGCTAGAATGGTTAGTGGTTGGGATAGCTATCCCTAAATAAAACTAAGGAGATGTTTAGATAATGACTGCAACTAAACAACACAAAAAAGTGATCCTTGTCGGTGATGGTGCCGTAGGTTCTGCTTATGCATATGCCCTTGTAATCCAAGGTATCGGTCAAGAATTGGGTATCGTAGATATCAATAAAGACCGTACACAAGGTGACGCAGAGGATTTGAGCCACGCTTTGGCCTTCACTTCACCTAAGAAAATTTATTCAGCAGATTATTCTGATGCTCATGATGCAGATCTTGTTGTATTGACAGCTGGTTTGCCACAAAAACCAGGTGAAACTCGTCTTGAATTGGTTGAGAAAAACCTTCGTATCAACCAACAAATCGTATCTGAAATTGTTAAATCTGGCTTCGATGGTATTTTCCTTGTTGCTGCTAACCCAGTTGACGTTCTTACTTACTCAACTTGGAAATTCTCTGGTTTCCCTAAAGAACGTGTCATCGGTTCTGGTACTTCTCTTGACTCAGCTCGTTTCCGTCAAGCATTGGCTGAAAAAATCGGTGTTGACGCTCGTTCAGTTCACGCTTACATCATGGGTGAACACGGTGACTCTGAATTTGCTGTTTGGTCACATGCAAACGTTGCTGGTGTGAAATTGTATGACTGGTTGCAAGATAACCGCGATATTGATGAGCAAGGTCTTGTAGACTTGTTCGTATCTGTACGTGATGCAGCTTACTCAATCATCAATAAAAAAGGTGCTACATATTATGGTATCGGTGCTGCACTTGCACGTATCACAAAAGCTATCTTTGACGATGAAAATTCAGTACTTCCATTGTCAGTTTACCAATCTGGTCAATACGAAGGCGTTGAAGATGTCTTCATCGGTCAACCAGCTATCATCGGTGCACATGGTATCGTTCGTCCAGTTAACATTCCATTGAGCGAAGCTGAATTGCAAAAAATGCAAGCATCTGCTGCCCAATTGAAAGACATCATTGACGATGCTTTCGCTAACCCAGAAATCGCTGCTGGTGTTAAAAACTAATTCTATTATTAAATAGCAAAAAAGGTGAGTCAATTAGGCCACCTTTTTTATATCCATTTGAATTAGCTTTGATATATCGTCATTTTCCGCTTGCCGTACTCCACGAAAGTGATTTGTTACGTAAGTCATATTTCAAACCTAGAACAGCCAGACTCTAGGCTGTTCTAATAACCTGCATCTCAGTTCCTTGTCTGAAAGCTAATTAATTCGACTATAATTTCTTCGATCATATCTCAACATTCCAATTCCATCGGTTACAGTTGATTCAACTAAGGTTAATTTTTGTTCCTCTGGCAATTGTTGGAATAAGGGAATTCCATCTCCTAAAATGGTAGGGATTATGCCGATGATAAAATGATCAATGACCCCAGCTTTCAAGCATTCTTGAACAAGGGAGCCCCCACCAAACAACCAGATATCTCCCCCTTCATCATGTCGTAACCACTCAATTTCGGTAAGAATGTCTTTGACAAAACGAACATTTTCATAGTCTGATTTGTCAGCATGGCTAGCCACAAGAAATTGCTTATCTTGATAGCCCTCAATCATCTCTAAGGGGCAATCATCTAAAGATTTACGACCCATAATAACAGTATCACATGACTGAAAAAATGAAGGATTGTCAAACTGCAAGGGGGTATCATATTTATTTGTACCATGTCCTTCAATCCAATCATAACTTCCATCTTTTCTAGCAATAAAACCATCAAGACTCATTGCAATATTTAATACTAATCTTCTCATATGCTTCCCTCAATTCAACGTTTTATCGAAAAATTATTATACCACAAGTAGCTAGGAAAAGAAGAAAAAGTATCATCAAGAATATAGTCGAAAGAATTAGCTTTCAGACAAGGGACTGAGCCGCAGGCTGTACTAGAGTACTGCAAGGCGAAAGTGACGAAGTATCAAAGCTAATTCAAATGACTATAAAACCAATCAAGTCAGAAATGTTCACCTCAGCTCAGCTATTTTACATAAGGAAAAAAACAAAGAAAAAACGCATAAAATTATGTTCCAAAAACACTGATTTTATGCGTTTTATTGTTAGATTATCTCAATTCTCAAGCTCAAAATCGAGAGTGTACCTACCTTATTTAGATTTAATGTAGTTAACACCGTCTGCTTTTGGCGCTACTGCTTGTCCAAAGAAGGCAGAAAGGGCAATAACTGTAATCAAGTATGGAGCGATTTGGAGATATACTGATGGAATATCTTTCAAACCAGGCAATTGACTACCAATAACCGCAAGACTTTGTGATAGTCCGAAGAATAGACTAGCAAGCATTGCACCAATTGGGTTCCATTTACCGAAGATAACTGCCGCCAAGGCAATAAATCCAGAACCAACAATCGTAGTCGCCGAGAAGTTGATATTAACAGATTGGGCACTTACAGCACCACCAACACCGCCTAAGAAACCTGAAATCAGTACACCTGCATAACGCATTGCGTATACATTGATACCAAGGGTATCAGCTGCTTGAGGGTGTTCACCAACAGAGCGAAGTCGCAAACCAAATTTTGTTTTATACAAAACAAACCAAGAAGCAAATGCAGTCAGTATAGCGACATAACCCATCAAACTTGTATTTTTAAAGAATAAATCACCAATAACAGGAATATCTGCCAATACTGGGAAAGAGAACTTACCAAAAGACTCACGAATACTATCAGTTTGTCCTTTATTATAGAGAACCTTAACAAGGAAAACACCGAGTGCAGGTGCTAGTAAGTTCAATACGGTACCAGAAACTACATGATCCGCTCTAAAGTTAATAGTGGCTATCGCATGGATAGCGGCAAAGACAACACCAGCCAAACCACCAACAATGACCGCTAAAAATGGTGTAGCTTTACCAAAAGTTTCAGCAAATTCAATGTTGAAGACAACACCAGCAAAGGCACCAATAACCATGATTCCTTCCAAACCAACGTTTACGATACCACTTCGCTCAGAGAATACTCCTCCAAGACTTGTGAAAATCAAAGGTGCTGAATAAATGAGCATTTGCGAAATGAGTAGGGTTAAAATAGATAAGTTCATCTTACTTAGCTCCTTTCGCTACTTTTTTTGAATTCAAAAATAGTTCAAAGATATACTTCACACCAATGAAGAAAATAATGGACGCTGTAACAACGTTTATCAATTCTGGTGGAATTTGTGCACGAACCATACCAGGTGCACCTACAGAAAGTGTACCAAATAAGAATGCTGCAAAAGGAATTCCCAGTGGTGAGTTCGAAGCCAGTAGGGCAACTGACATACCATTGAATCCAATATCTAAATTACCACTTTGAATATAAACGTTCTGGAAAGTTCCCAACCCTTGGATTGCACCACCAAGTCCAGCTAAAGCACCGGAAATAACCATTGATAGAATAATCGTTTGTTTAGCTGACATACCAGCGTAGTTAGATGCAGTTGGGTTGATACCCACTGAACGAATTTCAAAACCAAGCGTTGTCTTTGTCAGTAAGAACCAAATAACTATGACAGCAATAATGGCAAAGAAAATACCAATATTCATCCGTGAGTTGTTCGTTAGAGCTCGCAACCATTCTGTTTGATAAGAGGCGTTAGCAGAAACGTTAATTGTAGAATCTGTATTTTTCATCAAATTTTCTGAAAATACATCACGAATGATATAGTTACATGAATAGAGAATGATGTAGTTCATCATAATCGTAACAATAACTTCACTCGTTCCGAGATAGGCACGAAGGATACCAGGAATTGCGCCAGCAATACCACCTGCTACCATCGCTATCACAACCGTAGCCAAAATCAAAACTGGTCGTGGTAAATCAGGATTTAACAATGCAAACCAACCTGCAAAGACCCAGCCGACATAGGCTTGACCAGACAAACCAACGTTGAAGAAACCTGCGCGACTTGCGACTGCGAATCCTAACGCAGTAAAGATTAAAGGAGCCATTGCACGGAAAATCTCACCGATTGATTTGATGTTCCCAAAAGCAGAGTAGAATAATTCCTCATATCCCCAAATTGGATCATAGCCAAAAATGAACATGATGATTGCCCCAAGCACTAAGCCACTGATTGCCGCTAGCAATGGTAATAGTAGTGTTTGATATTTCTTAAGCATGTACTTCTCCCTCCTCGATATGACCACCAGCCATCAAGACACCCAATTCTTGTTTGTTTGTCTTAGCAGGATCAACAATACCATGAATGACACCATCGTGGATGACAGCAATACGGTCTGATACATCCAAAATTTCATCCAATTCGAAGCTGACAACCAATACTGCTTTCCCCTTATCCCGTTCAGCAATAAGACGTTTACGAATATATTCAATGGCGCCAACATCCAAACCACGTGTTGGTTGACTGACAATCAATAAATCAGGATTGCGATCGATTTCCCTTGCAATAATCGCTTTTTGTTGGTTACCACCAGAAAGAGCTTTTGCTGGAACTAATTCACTTGCACCACGCACATCAAATTCTTGCATCAATTGACGGGCCTTTTCATTAATCGCTGTGTAATTCAAAATACCATTTTTAGAATTTGGTTCTTTATAGTAAGTTTGTAGAGCAATATTTTCAGCAACGGTCAACGGAAGCACTAAACCATAGCGGTGACGATCTTCAGGAACGTGACTCACCTGCATCTCAGTAATCTTACGTGGTGATTTACCAACCACTTCCTCACCTTTAATCGTGATAGAACCAGATTTCACTTTACGAAGTCCAGTAATTGCTTGAATCAATTCACTTTGTCCATTGCCATCAATACCTGCAATACCCACTATTTCCCCTGCACGTACGTCAAGAGATAAACCTTTCACTGCTGGGATACCGCGGTTTTCATTGACTACCAAATCTTTAATAGAAAGAACAACTTCTTTTGGATGGGATTCAATTTTCTCTGTTTTGAAAGAAACAGAACGCCCAACCATCCATTCAGCCAAATCTTGGTTAGTTGCTCCTTCAACTGCCACAGTTTGAATCGATTTACCACGTCGAATAACCGTTACACTATCTGCAACAGCACGAATTTCATCCAATTTATGCGTAATCAAAATAATTGATTTGCCTTCTGAGACTAAGGTCTTCATAATCTTCAACAGCTCTGCAATCTCTGCCGGAGTAAGTACAGCAGTTGGTTCATCAAAGATTAATAAGTCTGCACCACGATACAGTGTTTTTAAAATTTCCACACGTTGTTGTGCCCCTACAGAAATATCCGCAACTTTTGCAGTCGGATCTACTTCAAGACCGTAGCGAGCAGAGAGTTCTTTAATTTCTGCAATAGCCTTCTTAAGGTCAATAACACCGGCTTTAGTAGTTTCACTACCTAAAATGATATTTTCAGCAACAGTAAAGGCATCCACTAACATAAAGTGTTGATGGACCATCCCGATACCCAAGTGTGCAGCTTTGGAAGGGGAATCAATTTTCACTTCCTTACCATTAATGACAATTTCACCGCTTGTAGGCTCCAATAAGCCTGCAAGCATATTCATAAGTGTCGATTTACCCGCACCATTTTCACCCAAAAGGGCGTGAATTTCTCCACGTCTGACATTCAAATTAATATGGTCGTTGGCAACAAACTCACCAAATATTTTGGTGATATTACGCATCTCAATGACATAATCCTTAGTCATAATCTAGTTCCTTTCTGATTACAGTTAAACAGAGTGAGCCGACTGCCAACCACTAATTCCCATTTAAGAAAGTAGGGTTACTAGCAGGTTTATTCCAGCTAACTGTACCATTTTTACCAGTAAAACCTACCAATTATGATAGGCTTTACTGAGAAAAATCTCAGCTTCTAAAAGGGCGACCGAGTGGACGCCCTTTCGGAATTCATCAATATAAAACTTATGGTTTTTCTGGTACTTCTATTTTACCATCAAGAATAGCTTGTTTTGCGTCAGCAACAGCTTTCGCAGCATCATCTGAAAGGTTAGTTTCAGCCAACTCTACACCTTTATCAGCAAGAGTATAACGAACGATTTCACCACCAGGGAATTCACCATTTTCAGCTTTTGTAGCAATATCTTTTACTGCTGCACCAACTTGTTTCAAAGTAGATGCCAATACAAAGTTAGATTCTTTACCATCTTTAGAAGTGTAAGCACCTTCTGCAGATTGGTCACGGTCAACACCGATTACCCAAACTTTATCTGCTTCATTACGAGTTTCGTTTTCAGCTTTAGCAGCGGCAAACACACCATTACCAGTACCACCAGAAGCGTGGAAGATAATATCTGCACCTGCAGCGTATTGAGCAGCAGCGATAGTTTGACCTTTAGCAGCATCACCAAATGAACCAGCGTACTGAATATCAATTTTGATTGACTCATCGACAGATTTAACACCAGCTACAAAACCAGCTTCAAAACGGTCGATAACTTCACCTTTCATACCACCGACAAAACCAACTTGTTTCGTTTTAGTTGATTTAGCAGCCGCAACACCAGCAAGGTAAGAAGCTTCATGGTCAGCGAAACCAACGCTAACTACGTTATCTTCGTCAGCAACAACACTATCAACGATAACATAGTGTATATCTGGGTTGTTTGGAGCCACTTCTTTAATCGCTGATTCCAACGCAAAACCAATACCAAATATTAGGTTGTAACCACCTGAAACTGCTGAATCAAGGTTAGTAATGTAGTCTGATTCACTTGCTGATTGGAAATAGTCATAACCATTACCTTTAGAAAGACCCGCTGCATCGCCCCACTCTTGAAGACCTTCCCACGCAGATTGGTTAAATGAACGGTCATCAACGCCACCGATATCGGTAACAATTGCTGCTTTAATGTTTGAAGCACTATCAGATGATGACGAATCATTCTTTGCAGTACGGCTTCCGCAAGCTGCTAAAGAAAGAGCTGCAACTGAAGCTAGACCAAGGCCAACAAATTTCTTGTTCATTTCTGAACCCTCCTAAAAAAAGTTTTGCAACTATTGTGTTGCAGAATGAGATTGCTACAGTCATTAGACTGCCCATATAGACTAAGATAAGTCTGTAAAAGAATATGGAAGTAATTCCCCGACTGTCATCACGACTGTCGATTTATCTTTAGCGACAAGAGTCACTTTTAAATCCTTATCAAAAAATTCCGTCATAACTTGGCGACATGCTCCACAAGGAGATATTGGCTTCTCTGTTTCACCATAAATAATAATTTCAGAGAAGTCACGTACTCCCTCGGAGATTGCTTTAAAAATCGCTGTTCTCTCGGCACAATTCGTCAACCCAAAACTAGCATTTTCTATATTCACACCTGAATATAGTTGCCCAGACTTTGTAACAAGAATAGCACTGACTGGAAAATGTGAATAGGGCACATAGGCATATTTGCTATTGTCTACAACTAGTTCTATTAAATTAGTAGTCTCCATCCGCCTGTGCTCCGTTCATAATTGCTACACCTGACGATGCACCAATTCGAGATGCTCCAGCTTCGATGAAGGCAATAGCATCTTCATAAGAACGTGCACCACCAGAAGCTTTAACGCCCATGTCTGGACCCACAGTTTTTCTCATCAAGGCGACGTCAGCAACTGTAGCACCACCAGTTGAAAAACCGGTAGAAGTCTTCACATAATCAGCTCCAGCTTCTTTTGACAATTGACAAGCTCTCACTTTCTCATCATCTGTTAATAAGCAAGCTTCGATGATTACTTTAACAAGTTTATCACCACTAGCATCTACAACTGCTTTAATATCATCCAAAACCAAGGCATCATTTCCTGCTTTTAAAGCACCTACATTGATCACCATATCAATCTCATCAGCACCATTAGCAATAGCATCTTTGGTTTCAAAGGCTTTAACTGCAGAAGTATTTGCTCCCAAAGGGAAGCCAATTACTGTACAAACTTTAACATCACTGTCTTTCAGGCTTTCTGCTGCCAATGAAACCCATGTTGGATTTACACAGACACTAGCAAAATCATATTCTTTTGCTTCAGAAAGAATCTTTTCAACCTGTTCTTGTGTTGTTTCTGGTTTTAAGATTGTATGATCAATATATTTATTCAATCTCATGGTTTTCTCCGTACATTAATAAATTATTTCAATAATTTCTTTCGTCTTTACACTTACTTTATCTATTTTAACATTTTTTTGAAAATTTGTAAGCATATTTTCCGAAATATTTTCATTGGCATATATTGTCGCAATCTGTTCACCTTCTGCAACAGATTCACCTACTTTTTTATGGAAAACAATTCCCGTTTCGTAATCCAATTGATCCGTTTTTACAGCGCGACCTGCACCAAGTTTCATGGCAAATAAGCCAAACTCCAATGCTGGTAGAGCAACGATATAACCGTCTTTCTCTGCATAAACAGGAACTTGGTGTGACACTTCTACAGGTCGGTAGAGATCAGATAAATCACCACCCTGTGCAAGCACCATTTCCTCAAACTTCTTCAATGCGAGGCCATTATCAATATGCTGTTTAACTTCTTCAACGCTTTTTTCAACATTCGCAAGACCTAACATGATATGTGCTAACTCGCAAATGAAATTGGTTACATCCTCGCGACCTCTCCCTTGCAATATTTCAAGGGCTTCTAAAATTTCTAATCGATTACCAATTGAAGTCCCTACTGGTTGTGACATGTCTGTCAGAACTGCGACTGTTTTACGGCCAACAGCTTTCCCTAAATCAACCATGGTTTGTGCAAGAACACGCGCATCCTCCACAGTCTTCATGAAAGCCCCCTCACCAACAGTGACATCTAGAAGAATCGCATCTGCACCTGCTGCAATTTTTTTAGACATGACAGAACTTGCAATTAAAGGAATAATATCAACTGTGGCAGTGACATCCCGAAGGGCGTAGAGTAATTTGTCTGCTTTCACCAGATTGTCAGATTGGCCAATTACTGCAACACCAGTTTCTTGGACTTGTTTAATAAAATCTTCTTGACTAACTTCAATTTGAAAACCATTAATCGATTCTAACTTGTCTAGTGTACCACCAGTATGGCCTAAACCACGACCGCTCATTTTTGCTACAGGAACACCAAAACTTGCAACCAGAGGGGCAAGAATCAGGGTGACCTTGTCACCAACACCACCAGTAGAATGTTTATCCACTTTTATACCTGGAATGGCCGATAAATCAATCTGTTCACCCGTTGCAACCATAGACATGGTTAAATCTGAAATTTCACGCGTTGACATGCCCTTAAAGTAAATAGCCATCGCAAGAGCAGACATCTGATAATCTGGAACAGTTCCAGCTACGTAACCGTCAATCAACCATTTGATCTCATCTGAAGATAATTCTAAACCATCTCTTTTTTTTTGAATTAAGTCAACTGCTCTCATTTGTTCACACTTTCGAGGATATAATATCCTTTATCCTTCCTGATAATTTCACAGTTTCCAAAAACCTCTTCCATCTTAGCCTTTGCACTTGGTGCACCTTGTTTTTTCTGAATTACAATAGTAAGCGTGCCATTTTCGGATAGATGATTCTTAGCTCCTGAAATCACTTGGTGAACAACCGCCTTACCAGCGCGAATTGGAGGGTTTGAAACAATATAATCAAATTGTTTTGTCACATTTTCATAGATATCGGATTGGAAAATGTCGACAGCAACATTGTTTAGTGTAGCATTTTTTTCAGCCAATGCCAAGGCTCTGTTATTGATATCTATCATTGTAGTGTCAACATGATAGACCTTTGCAAGTGTTAAGCCAATCGGACCATAGCCACAACCTACGTCAAGCAAAGACTTTCCTTCTTCTAAATGAAGAGACTTTAAAAGCACCTGACTTCCATAATCTATCATTTTCTTACTAAATACCCCTGCGTCTGTTTGGAATGTCATTGGGGTATCCAGTAAAAGAACACGAAGTTCATGAATATCATGTGCAGTACTTGGATTTTTCTCGTAATACATATTTGACATGTCTTAATTATATCATTTCCAAAAAGCGTTTACAAGATATTTTACTTGAAATCTAAATCGTGCTACAATAGGCCCATGAAAAATGAATTTATAAATTTTGAACGCATTAGCAGAGAAACCTGGCAACAACTTCACCGCCATACGACAGTTCCACTTACACAAGAAGATCTAAACTCCATAAAGAGTTTCAATGATAATATAAAACTCCAGGAAGTTTCGGACGTCTATTTACCATTGATCAATCTCATTCGCATTTATCGTAAAGCTCGCACGGATTTAACCTTTTCAAAAAGTTTGTTTTTACAAAAGAAAATCGAAGAACAACCCTTTATCATAGGTGTGTCTGGTAGTGTTGCTGTCGGAAAATCTACAACCAGTAGACTTCTGCAAATATTACTTTCCCAAACATTTAGGCATGCAAAAGTTGAGTTGGTTACGACAGATGGATTTCTTTATCCAAATGCAGAGCTTCAAGAAAAAGGTCTTCTTGACAAAAAAGGGTTTCCTGAATCATACAATATGGAGCTGTTACTGAATTTTGTGGATACTATAAAAAATGGTGAATCTTTTAGCATTCCTACTTATTCACACGAAATTTACGATATCGTTCCAGATTCTTATCAAACCATTGAAGCACCTGATTTCCTCATTGTGGAAGGCATCAACGTATTCCAAAATCCTCAAAACCAACGATTGTATGTGAGCGACTATTTTGATGTTTCGATTTATGTAGATGCTGACGTGGATAATATTGAAACCTGGTACTTGGAACGATTCCAAAAATTGCTGAAACTAGCTGAAAAAGATCCCACAAACTATTACCATCGGTTCACACATTTACCATTTGCAGAAGTCATTGAAATGGCTCAAAGTATCTGGAAAAATATTAACTTGGCCAACCTAGAAAAGTATATTGAACCGACACGAAACCGAGCAGATATCATCCTACACAAAGGATTGAATCACGAAATCGATGAAATTTACTTAAAAAAATAAATTTCACTTGTCAAATGCAGTGTTTTCATGTATAATGTTATAGTTAGTACAAGAAAGGGTGGAGGTGAAACCATTGGCAAACATTAAGTCAGCTATCAAACGCGCTGAATTGAACGTTAAACAAAACAAAAAAAACTCAGCACAAAAATCAGCTATGCGTACTGCAATTAAAGCATTTGAAGCTAACCCATCTGAAGAGCTTTTCCGCTTTGCTAGCTCAGCAATCGATAAAGCAGAAACTAAAGGTTTGATTCATAAAAACAAAGCAAGCCGCGACAAAGCACGTCTTGCATCAAAACTTGCATAATAAAAAAGAAGTCTATCAAGGACTTCTTTTTTTCTAGTCTAATACTAATTCAAATGTTAAGGTCTGTTCATTGTACAGATATTGGTAAGTTTCAATCCAGCCCAGTACTTCAAATAGTCGATTCGTACCCGAAGCTGCATATTCCACCATTTGATTCAAGGCTGCTTGATTAGAAAATTGACACGCAATCCGGCGCTGACCTGCCTGATAAAGATTAGAAACAGTTTGAACGACTAATTCCTCATCAAAATTCTCAAAATAAGTGCCTTGCTGAACGTAATAATTTAAGGCATTGTCAGTACAAGAAGGATAGACAAGTGGTCTTTCCGTATATGGATATTCTGTTCCCCAATAACTCAGTAAGTCCACATCAGCAACTCTATTTCTATACAAGATGGAATCTGGAACACATAGATAGTCATAGCTAATAGTAGATTGCGCTTGACTCCCCATAGCTTCTTCAAAGACTGGATCACCCCAGGTTGAATCTACACCATAGTATTGCTGATCAATCTTCACTAAATTCCAAGCGTGTTCAATGGTTTCACCATTTGTTCCAGTCACATTACCAGATACATAGACAGCTTCTATCCCAGCCAATTTACATAAATATTGAAAGGTTCGGCTATACCCTGCACATACCGAGCTATTAGCTAGCAAAACTGATTTTATGGATTGATTGTCCCAACTAATCTGACTATCACTCAAAGCTGCAAGATTATAATCCGTATGCTGAATAATGTATTCATAGAAGAATTTCACAGTATCGTATACGTGATCCTTTGGAGCTTGACTAACGATAGATTGTGCCAAAGTTGCTATTTTTTCACTTTCTTCTTCAACCTGCAACGGATAGTCAGGCTCAGAAAGGTCCTGATAATCAATGCCATCCCTCATTGCGTCAGTCATCCAGTAATACTCAGGGAAATCATTTGCTACAGAGAAAAATGCACGCGTATAGGTCTCATCGTCTACTCTGTCAATTGTAATCTGCTGTTTGAAGGTACGCAAACCATTAGCTAATTGGAGGTAGACACGGCGTTCCTCATCAGTGTCTAATTGTTGATAATAAAAATAATCAGCAACTTCCTCCCTCATCTGTTGCAACTCATTTTCAAGGACTTTAGCTTCTTGTGATGCTTCTCCGCTGATTACCTTGCTAAAATCCTCTTTTTGAGGAAAGTATGAACAGCCTGTCAACTGGGTGCAAGCCAATATGATTAATATAATTAAGTAACTCTTCTTTTTCATGACCTACTCCTCTCCTCCATCCTAGTATATCATACTTTTGAACCGACAAAAAAATGATAGGCCACATTCCTATCATTTTTCTTATTTTATCTCGGTAATCTTACCTCAAAAATAGTTCCTTTAGGCTGATTATCCCGCACAGTGATTGTGCCTTTCAAACTATTGGAAATTTGTAAGGCTAAGGATAAACCGAGACCAAACCCACCCTTGCTCCGAGTACGGGCCTTGTCTACACGATAAAATCGATCGAAAATTTTCTTTTTATCACTATCACTGATACCCAATCCATTGTCTGCTACCGTAAAGTAAACTAACTTATCTTTAATATTGGCTGTCACTTGTATAGCGCCATCTTCTTCGGTATACTTCATTGCATTATCAAATAGGATGGTTAGAAGCTGTTTTACCAACACCTTATCGGTCCGAATTGGTTGATCAATCAAATTATTAACCGTGACTGTTTTACCATTTTCATCTGCAATCATCATGTAATTCTCAAAGATTTCATCAAAATAGCTAGGTGGGACTTCAACTATATCTAATTTGAAACCATCATCTCGACGAGCTAAATTCAGTAAATTCGTAGTTAACATACGCATATTACGAACTTCCTCTAGGCTTGATCCTATACTCTCACTACTTTCCAAAATGGTTGCATTTGGATGTCTAAAAAGACCTTCCAAACGATTCTGTAACACAGTTAAAGGTGTTCTCAATTCATGACTAGCATTCTCAACGAAATCCTTTTGTTTTTGATAGCTAATTAAGATAGGTCGCATACTCAAATTTGACAGATAAATACTAGCCAAGATGGAAATAAGCCAAGCAGATACCATGACAATAGCTACAGCAGTTTCATACGTCTCAATGGATGATTTTATCTGACTCACATTCACGAAAATTGTCGCGTATTTAATATCATAGGAAGAATAATAGCCAAGGTCATCTGGCGCCAATTCAATAGTAACATAACGATAATCTTCTGAACCCCCGAATGTAGAATCAACCGTTACTTCCTTTATTTCGCCTAAATTTTTCTTGTCTAAGGATAAATCAGACAAACCGGTAAAGCTATCGGGGTTAACTACTTGACCATCTTTTGAATAAAGCAATACATGTGTATTGTAACCAAGTTTCAACTGATCGTCTTTCTGATTTTTAGGGGAGTTTGGTATATCTGAATTAGATTCTGCAGAATCACTTTCATCAGCAATATTTCCATCTTGAATAATGAATTCTGAATTTGGTTCATAGGTCCGTGCAATGGCAAAACCAACCACCAAAGCAGGGGCATCTTTGATACGAGCCAGTGTTGAATCAGAAGTCTGATACATAGTTGAGCGCATTAACTGGAAGATAATGGCGGTCATTAATCCGAAAATGAGTGTAAAAACAGCAAAATATCTGATAAAAAAGGAAAATTTATCTGTTGAAATAATTTTTTTAAATCGCTTAGACATTTTTCAAAATGTAACCGACACTACGAAGAGTTTGAAGATTTTCTCCAAATGCAGTTCCTTTCAATTTTTTCCTTACTTTCGATACGTAAACTTCAACAACTGAAATGGTTGTATCACTATCAAATCCCCAAATACGATCAAAAATCTGTGTTTTAGGTAAAATCACATTTTGGTTCTGTAAGAAATATACCAACAAATCGAACTCTTTCCCTAACAATTCTACTTCTTGACCGTTGACTGTCGTGGTATTTGTAGATAAGTCGACAGTAACATCTCCGTATGTTAGAGTATTTTCATTGAACTTCCCTGCTCGTTTTAACAATGCTTGAATACGCATTTTGAGTTCTTCTAAATAGAATGGTTTTGTGAGATAGTCATCTGCACCCAATTCAAACCCATGTCCTTTATCATCTAGGCCTTCCTTGGCTGTCGTAATCAGAACAGGAGTTGAGATCCCTTTTTCACGCAATTCTTTTAATACTTGAAAACCATCTTTCTCAGGTAACATTAAATCTAAAAGAATTAAATCATAAACTCCTGTTTCCGCTTCGTAAATACCTTCTTCACCATCAAAAACTTGCATAACGTCTGCAAAATCATCTAAAAAATCAAAGACTGAATTAGAAAGGCTTAAATCGTCTTCAATCAATAATATTTTTATCATAGGTTACCTTCCCTTAGCGTTTTATCATCAGTATACCATAAAAATTTCATTAAAACGCCTAATAGCTTTTTATAATTATTTACCTAAATTATATCAAACGTAACTGCCCAATAACAAGGTATCTATCCAATCACTCCTTCCTCCAGTATACTGTTATAAAAAACAAACTGGAGGATTTTTTA